>NZ_JBAUSA010000666.1:0-6525 GCF_049581465.1 Caballeronia sp.
CGAGCATCGCTGCCCGAGCGGCCATCATCGGTCCACTCTGGACGCCGGGCCCTGGCGCCATCTAATCGGCAGCTTACTGAGCGCAGCAGCCATTCATTCCTTCGAGTCGCTTGGCAGGTCATCGGCCCACAGCGGTCATTGGTCCCTCAAGGCGTCAACGGCTGGTATGGGTTCCCTACCTGACGATGGGCGACCAGCCCAGACGACAGCCGCTTTGAACGTCGCTGAGCAGCAGAGCTGCGTTTTATCGGTCTATTCCGACCAATTGCAAGACAGCGGCGATTACGGATGTACAAACCACGCCACCGCCTGCAAGAATGCGAGGGCGACCAGCGCGCCACGATCCGATCCACGGACGGCGCCCCGCAACCTGAGCCAAAATAAGAGGACGCCCATGGGCAGGCTTGCCAAATTCCCAGCAGGCAACCGGGGAGCGCGACAGTGGTTGATAGCCGCGATTCTGGCAGTGTTTTGCTGCGTGTGCCAGAACGCCTTCGCGCAAGCGGCCGACAACGCGGCGAGCCTGCGCGACAAATTCCAGAGTCTGACGCAGCAGCTCGCGCACAATCAGTTTCAGCGACCGCTTTACCTCGAATCGCAGGAGTTGCCCTCGGCACTCAAGGGCGATATTTACGGCGTGGTCAATTATCCGTTCGCAGCGGTCAACGGCACGCTCAACGACCCGACTCAGGGCCCGGCCAACTGGTGCGACGTGCTGATCCTGCACCTGAACACCAAGTACTGCCATGCATCGACGAGCGCAAGTGGTACGGTCCTCGCGGTGAACATCGGCAAGAAAACCGAGGAATCGCTTTCCTCGTCCTACCGCGTGCAATTCAACTATCGCCCGGCAGCGAGCAGCCCGGATTATCTTCGCGTGGAGCTCTCCGCCGCCACGGGTCCGCTGAGCACGAAAGACTACCGTATCGTGCTGGAGGCGATACCCGCGGCCGATAGCCGCACCTTTATCCATCTGACCTACGCTTACGGCTACGGCACGGTTGGACGGCTTGCGATGAAAACCTATCTGGCGACGATCGGTAGCGACAAGGTTGGCTTTTCGTCCACGCCCGATCTGTCGACGGACGAGACGCAGTACATCGGCGGCGTGCGCGGTCTGGTGGAACGCAATACCATGCGCTATTACCTCGCCATCGATGCCTACCTGGGTGCGCTTTCCAGTCCGCCCAACGCCCGCCTCGACAAACGCCTAACTGACTGGTTCGATGCGACCGAGCAATATCCGCGGCAATTGCACGAGGTCAGCCGCGCCGACTACATGCAAATGAAGCACGACGAGTATCAACGCCAGCAGACCGCCCAGTAGGCCGCGCAGCAGGCGAGGGTCACTGGGTCCGATCGGCCGGCCTAGAGCGTGGTGGACATCGCAAGCAGATTCAACCGCCCTTCCCACCGCGCCCGGGGAGCACTTGATGCCGCATCTTTCCCAGATAGCTGCGACCTCTCGCTTGCAACGGCTCGCACCCCGGTTATCCTGATTTCGTCGGTTGAGTCCGCTTTTATCGGTCCATGTGCGTCGCGCTACTAGAGCGTGAAAACTTTTAAGGCAATGGCAAGGAAGCACCCGCCCAAAAGACGTCTGGGTGCCGCTCCTGTACATCAAATCCCAATGCTGATGATCCGCACTATCCGGGGGACCATATCGAGCGCGTATCGCCGACGCCCCTTCTGATGGTGGTCGCCGAGCACGATCACACGGCCGCCACCGATTTAGCGCTCAAGGCATACGAGCGCGCACTCGAACCCAAACGGCTGGTCATGACCGACCAGGTGCCGACAGTTCGACCCGTATCTCGGTGAGTTCGAAATCGCGTCGCGTGTGGCTATCGACTGGTTCATTGCAACCTAAGCCAGCCGTCCAGGCGGTCCGTTCACAGGCTCGTGGCGCTTCATAGCCGTGCACAAACGTCCCGCGCTCCAGTCGATATCATCCAGCTCAAGCGACGCTACTTCCCCGGAGCGCAGCCCCAATCGAGCAAGCAAAAGCAAAATGGCATAGTCTCGACGACCAGTTGCGCTTCGCTGATCGATGCTGGCTGACAACTGCCGTGTTTGATCTGGGGCGATCCCACGTGGAATTGACGGCATCGACCAGTTGGCCACGACTGGAACCGCGGCGGCCAAATCCAGTGTAATGTCGCCGCGATAGCGCGCATAACGTACACCCGATGCATCTTCGCCATCAGATCGTCTCGACCCAGTGTCGTGTCAAAGACTTACCGGGAAGAAGGATTCCTTGCGGAGCCAGCAAGGCAGTGTTCAGTCAAAAAGCCGATAACTCCATGAATGGCATCCAGGGCCGCCGAATAATAGATGAAGGTCCCCTCCCGGTTGCTGGATACAAGGTTCGCGCGCGACATGTCCTTGAGGTGGAAAGACAGGCTGGACGGAACGATTCCTAACTGCGCAGAAATCTCTCCTGCGGACAACCCGCGCGGCCCCACGGCCGCGAGCAGCCGGAAGATAGCCAATCGCGAGTGCTGTGCTATCGCGCTCAAAGCAAGCAATCTGGTGTCTTCGTCCATTTCCGTAGCTCAGCTATTGTCGAATGTCGTTTGCTCTGGCAGACCCGCGCAGCGACGACGTGGGAACCGCGTGCGCATGCTTTTGCGCCCGCACGCGCTCCGGACTCACGCGCACGTCTGCGAGCGAATCAAGCCTCGCAGCGTGTCAGCGGAAACGCTCGTCGGTTTCCTCAGGCAATCCATCCACCATCGACCGTCAAGCTTTCACCGGTGGTGTAGCCCGCTTCGGGGCTCGCCAGGTACGCCACCGCCGCTGCGATTTCTTCGGGCTTGCCGAAGCGACCCACGCTGGCGAGCTTAGTCATCGTTGCGTGTTCTTCCGTCCCCGGTTGGGGAGCCAGTTCGGTGTCGATCGGGCCGGGCTGAACCGCATTGACGGTGACACCGAACTTCCCGAGTTCGCGCGAAAGGCCGCGCGTGAATCCCCGAATGGCGAATTTCGACGCGATGTAAAGCGTTACACCAGGCAGCGGCGCTGCTTCGCCAAAAGCAGAGCCTACATTGATGATGCGTCCCCACCCCGTCGTGATCATGCGCTTTGCCGCGTCCTTCGCCAGTTCGATCGGGGCTCGCACATTGAGGTTGAAGTGCGTGTCATAAGACGTTTCCGACGACTCGAGGAACGGCCCGTATTCGACGGTGCCTGCATTGTTGACGAGAATGTCGAGCCGACCTTCGAACTTGCCGCGGAAGACGCCATTCAATGCATCGATCAGCGCCGTCACCCCCTCCGGCTTCGACAGATTGGCGCCAACTGCTTCAGCCTCGCCACCTGCATCGCGGATCGCCTTGACCACCGCATCTGCCCGTTCCCGACTCGACGCGTAGTGGACGATGACGGATGCGCCGTCCCGCGCGAGACGGATTGCGATGGCGGCTCCGATGCCGCGGGAAGAGCCGGTCACGAGTGCGAGTTTGCCTTTCAGAGCTTGCGTCATGATTACCTCGATAGTGAGTTTTGAACGGTCCGCTCACATGCCCTTACGCAGGGACTAGCGGACTGCTGCATGTGCGCCAATGCGTTCGTGCATTGGTAGAGGCGTATCGTCCACGCGTGGCGGGGTGCGCGGTAGTAATCGGCGAGGAATAGGTCCTATTCCTGGCACAGTGCGCTTTCCTGATGCGGAGAAACCCATCGACATGCAAAGCATCGCCGTTACTTCACTCCGCAAGGCCGCAGATGCGTCTGCGCGGGATATGCCTGCCCGGATAACTGTTGTACAGGCGCCTGAGAAACGACTCCCCGGCGTTCAACGACGACCCCAGCTGGACTCTGCCTACGCCAGCGCGGTACGTGATTGGGCGAGACGGCATCGCGCTTTACTCGAAAGCCAATCCGGACTGCAGGCGCCGTTCCGATCCGGGCGACATGTTTGCGGTGCTTGAGAAAGTCGTCGCGAATGCACGAGCGGACAACTCGAAGACTTCCATGTTGCGGTTTTCGGAGGGCAGCGTATCAATCGACAAAAGTGGCTTCCGGGGCGACGCCCATACTGCCGCCGTGCCCGCCAAGCAGATCCTCGACGAAAGCGACGAAGGCGCGCGCTTTCGTCGTCGCCATGCGTCCTGATGGGAAGACTGCCCAGACGTCGATGGACGGCAGCGTCCATTCGGTGAGAACGGCCTGCACCGTGCCGTCGGCGAGTTCGGGTGAGAACATCCATTCCGACGCGACGGCGAGGCCCATGTGCCCCAACACCGCCGTGCGCATGCCCTCGGCGGCGCTCACGCTGACGCGACCCGACACGGCCACCGCGACCTCTGTACCGTCGTTGCGGCTGAACGACCAGGACTCGCCACCGCCTCGCAGTGAGTAAACGATCGCCTGGTGCCGGCTGAGCTCGGCCGGCTTGTTCGGAATGCCAGCGTCCGCGAAGTACCGCGGCGTGCCGACAACCAGTCGACGTCCCCGCAGGATGCGCCTGGCGGTCATCGCCGAGTCGTCGAGCGTACCCATGCGGAGCGCCACGTCAATGCCCTGTTCGAGCAGATCGATAGAGCGGTCGTCAAGGATGATATCGACACTCAGTTTCGGATGCCGGTCGAGGAAGGTTTTGAGCGAGGGCAGAACATGCAGCCGCGCGAACGTGACTGCCGCACCGATCCGCAAGCGCCCTGAAAGTCCGTCCGACGATTCGCGCACCACCTGCTCTGCCTGATCCGCCTCATCGATCGCGCGGCAGGCGTGCTCGTAGAATCGCTGGCCTGCATCTGTCGGCGTCAGGCCTCTGGTCGAACGGAGCAGGAGCCGCGCGCCGAGATGCTCTTCCAGTTGAGCAATAGCCTTCGAGACCGCCGGCTGGCCCAACTTTAGCCGACGAGCGGCGGCAGAGAATGAACCCGCGTCCACCACGGTTACGAACGTCTCCATTGCCGTCATGCGGTCCATGCTGTCTCCTCGTGCAGACTGTTGTAAGCAAAGAGCACAGTCTACCGAGCATCTGTGTTTGATGTCTTCGGTGTTGGGATCACAGGATGCGACAGACTGCGGGGGCCATACGCGGGCCGCGAGCGTCGGTAACGACCCCTGCTGAAGCGGACACTGAAGTCGTAAGGGGCGAAGGCGTTTTATCGGACATCCAGCCCTTTTTCGTCATCGGTCTGGGTGCCTGGTGGCTGGGTGAGCGCGTATCCAAAGCGCAGGTCATTGCTTGCGTTGTAGCGCTGGCCGGACTTGTACTCGCCAGCGGACTCATTGGAAGCAAGACGAGCTTGATCGCGACATCGTCTTATCAGACCGGCGTCGCCCTATGCCTCGTGGGTGCCGTCGCCTATGCTGGCTTTCCGTTCATCGCGCGCAAGGCGAAACGAGTTAGTTCGTTTGCGTTGTCCTGGTGGCAGAGCGCTGTCGGCGTGCTGCTTACAGCTTGGTGGCCGCTCTGGCATGGACTGCCGCAAACTACGACTGCATGGCTTTGGTTAGCCGGGCTAGGAAGCATCCACCGGTTGAGGCTCTGTGATCAACAAGTGCTTCGCGTCAGGATGTACTGGATTGACCAATGCATTGAATTCAGCGCGCGCGACCACTGAAGGAACGATCAACACCGCCGATCTGCCCTCCTCTATCCAGCGCGTCACCTACGGCTCGGGCAATCTTCGGGTGCGGTCCATCCCAGCCTCTGAGCAGATCATCCACCTCAATCCGCTCGATCGAAACGGTGTTAGGAACCTCAGTTTGCACCCACACATGATGACGCGGGACTCTCCCAATACGCGAGTGCACCAGCACCTCGAGCATGGCGCCGGCGAAGCTCAGCGCGCCATAGATAACGGGACGACCAGGACTATTAAAACGGCCGCCGACCGGCATCGCCCCGGTACCGCTCCACACCGGATGCCGGCTATCCGCGATCCTAAAAATCTGCATCAGGCCGGCGCCTCAACTGCAGTCATGAAATACCTCACGCCGGCACCCCGTAGAACAATTTCCAGAGCAACTCTTCGACCCGTCGTGCGCCAAGCTCCGTCATCGCCACGTCGAGCGGCGTTCGGCCATCGAGCAACGGATGCATCGTGTTCAAAAACTCGCGAGCGTCGTCTTCGTCATCCCATACGTAGTTGGCTGTCGCGAAGATACGTGCAAGTCAGTCGCTTCGGGCACGATGCGCGCGAGCAATGCCCTGCGTTCTTCAGGACTGCGCGTAGCGTGCTCAACCCCTTCGCGCAGCGCCGACTTAGGCAAGCCCTCGCGAACGCGGTCGTCGAGTTCCGCGACCGAGTGTGGCACGGGCGTGAGCACCACCACGGCGGCGATCTTTATCGGCGAGTCGACACACGGCGGTTGTGAAGAACGAATCCGCCATCATCGTGCGCGGAATAAAACGGGCCGCCAATTGTCTGCGAATTGCGATCCGAAAGAGCGACCATGGCCGAGGAATAACGCGTCGTCGCCGATCGTTTACTGTGTGCGACTGGAATGCGGTGACGCAAGAGAGGGCGTGATGAAATCCGTGCTCGGTGTATTGGACCTTATTGCCGG
>NZ_JBAUSA010000667.1:0-2406 GCF_049581465.1 Caballeronia sp.
TATCTGCTCGGCCCGAAACTGATCGAACTCGGCACGATCGCGCTCGAACAAATGCCGCTGACCGCCGTTGCGCGTCCGCACCTGCAAGCCCTCGCCGAGTACACCCGCGACACGATTCACCTGGGCGTGCGCGACGGCGACGACGTGCTTTACATCGACAAGATTCCGGGCACGCGCGGCCTCGAAATGCGTTCGCGCGTAGGGCACAGGATGCCGTTGGCATCGACGGGAATTGGCAAGGCGATGATGCTCGACCTCACGCCCGACGCATGGTCGCACCTGCTCGAAGCGTCGCATCGCGTGCTCGCGAAGGTGACGTTCAGGCCCGATCACCAACCCGATTTCGATACCTTCGTACAGCGCATGACGCGCTATGCGCAAGGTGGCTTCACCTTCGACCTGGAAGAAAACGAAGCATCCATCCGATGTGTAGCCGCGCCGGTACGCGACGCGTCCGGCCAGATCGTCGCGGCGCTCTCTGTGGCGAGCACGATCCCCTATATGCCGTCGGAACGCATGGAAGAACTGATCCCCGTCGTGCAGCGCCAGGCGCGCGCGATCTCGGAAGAACTCGGCTGGCGCGTTCCGCAGCCCGCCACACGCAGGATCAAACGATGAGCGCAACGCCAATCAATGCAGCGGCTTCGGCGCATCCGGCAGCACCACGACAAGCAGCACAACAGGCCACGCAACCGGTGCTGATCGCGCTCGATTGGGGTACGACGTCCTTGCGTGCCTATCTACTTGCCGCCGATGGCACCGTGCTCGACACCCGTTCGTCGCCGGCGGGCATCATGAATCTTCCGTGTCCCGCCGACGCAGGCGGTTTCGACCAGGCCTTCGACGAAACCTGCGGTGCGTGGCTCAAGTCCGACGCGACCCTCACGGTGATCGCGGCCGGCATGGTCGGCAGCGCGCAGGGCTGGGTGGAAGCGCCTTACGTATCGACGCCCGCTGGCCCGGAAGGGCTCGCCGCAGGCATCGTGCAAGTGACGACGAAGCATGGGTTCACGGTCAATATCGTGCCGGGCGTGCTTGAAGCCGGCGCGCTGCCCAACGTGATGCGCGGCGAAGAAACGCAAATCTTCGGCGCACTCGCCGGCGACACTATGGTCGACGAGGCGCCGCACGGCACGCTGATCGGCTTGCCGGGAACGCACGCGAAGTGGGTATTCGTATCGAAGGGACGCATTGAGCGGTTCTACACGTTCATGACCGGCGAGACCTTTGGCGCGCTGCGTGACCACACGATTCTCGGCCGCACGATGCGCACCGACGCACAGCCGGACCCGGCCGCGTTCATCCAGGGCGTGGACACCGCGCGCGACGATGGCTACGCCGGCATGCTCGCGACGATTTTCAGCACCCGTACGCTCGGACTAACGGGTCAGCTCAAGCCCGAACAACAAGCCGATTACCTTTCCGGCCTGTTGATCGGCCACGAATTGCGCGGCCTGAACGAAGTCCTTGCACGCGAACAGACGCACCTCGCTGGCATGACGCTCAGGCTGATCGGCAACGACGCGCTGTGCGAGCGGTATCGCCGGGCACTTGCGCGTTATGGCTGCACTGAGGCGCGCACCGTGGCGCACGCCACCGAACGCGGGCTGTACCAGATTGCGCAGCAAGCCGGGTTGATCCACACGACCGCGAAGGTCGGTTAGCCCGCTAACAGGAGTCAGGAAACATGCAACCCGATATCAATCTTCCCGCCCCGTACACGCCGCACGCCGGCCTCATGGCCGCGTTCGAGCAATGTCCGCTGATCGCGATCATGCGCGGCCTGACGCCCGCCGACGCAGTCGATCACGCCCATGCGCTCTACGAAGCGGGCTTTCGCATTATCGAAGTGCCGCTGAATTCGCCGCAACCGCTCGACAGCATCGCGAAGATCCGCCAGGCGCTTCCCGCCGACGCGATCATCGGCGCGGGAACGGTCTTGCATCCCCATTACGTGAATGAAGTGAAGGCCGCTGGCGGCGACCTGATCGTGATGCCGCATAGCGACGGCGATGTGGTTCGCGCGGCGAAAGCACAAGGAATGGCATGTTCGCCGGGCGTCGCGACGCCGAACGAGGCATTTCTCGCGCTGAAAAACGGCGCCGACGTGCTGAAGATGTTCCCCGCCGAACAACTCGGCGCGCATGTGGTGAAGGCGTGGCGCGCGGTGATTTCCGCGCGCGTGCCGCTGGTGCCTGTCGGCGGGATTTCACCCGACAACATGGGACCGTTCCTCATGGCGGGCGCGAACGGCTTCGGCCTCGGCTCGGCGTTGTACAAGCCGGGTCAGAGCGCGGAAACGACTTCTGCGCACGCGAAGGCTTACATCCTGGGCCTGGCGATCGCGCGGGGCGATAAGAAATGACACGGCTGGCCGGTAAGGTCGCGATGATCACGGGCGCCGGG
>NZ_JBAUSA010000668.1:0-3108 GCF_049581465.1 Caballeronia sp.
GAAGCGATCGGCGTGGGCGTCGGCACGATCACGCTCGACGACTTCAAACATACCGATCTGATGTTCTTCTTCGGCCAGAACGTCGGCACGAACAGTCCGCGCATGCTCCATGATTTGCAGGAAGCGAGAGAACGCGGCGTGCCGATCATCACGTTCAATCCAATCCGCGAGCCGGGTCTGGTGAGCTTCGTCAATCCGCAATCCGCTACCCAAATGCTCAAGCCCGGTGCGACGCAGATCAGCACGCAATATCACCAGGTGAAGGCCGGCGGCGATTCCGCGGCAATTGTCGGCATCTGCAAGGCAGTGATCGAAGCGGATGAGCGCGCGCAAGTCGAAGGCGCCGCGCGCATTCTCGATACTGCGTTCATCGAAGAACACACGACCGGTTTCGGCGATTTCGCAAATTATGTGCGCAACGTCAGTTGGGAAGAACTGGAACATACGTGCAGCCTGACACGCGCTGCACTGACCGAGGCGGCGGACGAGTACATGCGGGCCAAAGCGGTCATCATCCACTACGGCATGGGCGTGACGCAGCACCGAATGGGCGTGCAGAACGTGCGGATGATCGTCAATCTGCTGCTGTTGCGCGGCAATATCGGCAAGCCGGGTGCCGGAGCGTCCCCGATTCGCGGACATTCGAACGTGCAGGGGCAACGC
This sequence comes from Caballeronia sp., assembly GCF_049581465.1. Classification (GTDB taxonomy): domain Bacteria; phylum Pseudomonadota; class Gammaproteobacteria; order Burkholderiales; family Burkholderiaceae; genus Caballeronia. The sequence goes on from NZ_JBAUSA010000668.1 coordinate 664, forward strand.
ACGGTCGGCGTAACGGAAAAGCCGGAGTTGGCGCCGCTCGACAAACTCGCCAGCCAATACCATTTCGAGCCGCCGCGCAATCAGGGTATGGCGACTGTCGACGCATGCAAAGCCGTGATCGACGGCAAGGTGCGCGCGGTGTTTCAACTTGGCGGCAATCTCGTGCGATCGGTGCCCGACCGTTATGCGATCGAGCCCGCCTGGCGCAGGCTTCGCCTGACCGTGAACATCGCCACCAAACTCAACCGCAGCCATCTCGTACACGGCGAGGTCTCGTATCTGCTGCCGTGCCTGAGCCGCATCGAAATCGATAAGCGGATGGGCCAAGCGCAAGCGGTCTCAATGGAAGACAGCACCGGCTGCATGCACGGGTCTCGTGGCGTCGCACAGCCAGCAAGTGACCGACTGTTGTCCGAACCGGCAATCGTCGCGGGCATCGCGAAGGCGACACTCGATTCGTCATCGGTCGACTGGGATGCGTGGAGCAACGACTATGCGCTCGTCCGCGACGCGATCGCCGAAACCTATCCCGACATCTTCCACGACTTCAATGCGCGGATGTGGACACCGGGCGGCTTTCATCGTCCGTTGCCGGCACGCGAACGCAAATGGAAGACGAAAAGTGGCAAGGCGGAATTCATGGTGCCGCAAACGCTGCATGAAGATCCCGACATGCCCGAGCGCCGGCCTGACGAATTGCGCCTGTTCACGGTGCGCAGCGACAGCCAGTTCAACACGACGATCTATACGCTGGATGACCGTTTTCGCGGCGTGCGCGGCTCGCGGATGGTGCTGTTGATGAACGAACGGGACATCGAGCGGCATGGGCTATCGGCTGATGCCGAGGTGTCGCTGGAAGCCGTATCGCCAGACGGCAAAAAGCGCCAGGTGGACGGTTTCAGGATCATCCCGTTCGATCTACCTGCCGGTTGCGTCGCTGGATACTACCCGGAATGCAACCCATTGATCCCGCTGTCGCACCACGCAAAGGAGAGCAAGGTGCCTGCGGCGAAGGCGATTCCGGTGCGGATCGTTACAGCGCAAACGGCTTGATCTCGCCTGTTTGGAGTGGGAGCGCTTGCGGAGTACTGTGCGTGGCGGCCGCGTGCAACAGCACGTATGCGTCCACAAATTCGGATCGTCGTCCGCGATAAGCAGCCGCGCGGGGTTTGAACTGGACCTGGTGCGTGCGGCGCATCCGCACCGCCAGTTCGATCTGGTTGGGGTCGGCGACTGCGAGGGCGTTTGGGACGGGCCAGCGTCTTCAGCAGTTACGTGGCAACCTGGTTCTGAATGCGGTCAAATACGGAGCGCGAGACGCGCCGGTGGGTGTGTCGCTGACCGGTGAGGAAGCGGAAGTCGTCCTGGAGGAGAAAAACAGCGGGGCCGCCATTGAGCGTTCAACCCTCGACCGCATCTTTGATCCGCTCCACACCGCCCCGGAGCGCCGCTTATCAGTGCCGCCGTCGCAGCGCCATGGGCGTTACCGCCGCCCGTTCCACTGTTACCGTTTCCACCGGCGCTTTGCCCCAAAGCCACGGTCGACATTGCCGCAAGAACATTGCTAAAAGGACCCACGTTTGTTGTTTCGTCGAACGCCTCGTGGAAAAATTAACTAGCCCACGTCACGCAAACGCCGTCAGTCCGCGGTTACGCCTTTCTGTTTTGCAAGATCCTGCGCCATCCGATAGTGCTTCTGAATCGTGGGTAGCGCCTTCTGGGCCGCCTTCTTCAGGTCCGCGTTTTGTCCATCCGAAATTTCCTTTTGAAACGCATCCAGCGCTTGCTTGTGACCCGCCAGGCCGACCTTGCTGATGTAGGCATTGTCGAAGTCCTTGCCTTTCAGCGGTTTCAGCGAATCAAGCAACGATGTGTCGGAGTTGTCCTTCGGCACGGTCACGCCCTTGGGCGCGGCCATCTTCAACTGCACCGTCAGCTCGGTGTGGTCAATGATCATGTGACGTCCGAAGGACTTGACGTCCGCGTCGCTGGAATGGGTCATCGCGAGCTTGCCGGCGTCTATCTCGGTCGACGAGGACATTGATGCTGCCTGCACAAACGCTTTATCGGCGTCCGACAGCGGATTGGCCGCCGTGGTCGAGGCCGCTTCAGTTGCGTTTTGCGCGTGGACGAGCGGAGTGCCGAGCACCAGGCAAGCGGCAAGTAGCGCGGAAAATGACGTTGTCTTCATTCGTTTCTCCCTGGGTTGGTAATAAAAGCTTCGCACGCGGAAGCCTCAGCAACCCTCGTTCCACGCAATGGCGTCGCCCGATCGCATCGTGGTAATATTTAACATTTACTGTGCATACATACAGTAGTCATGCCCCGACCACCCAGTTACACCATCGCAGTACGCGCCCTGTGCGAGTTCACCGCCAAACGCGGTGATCTCGATCTGCGCTTCACGCCGTCGCCAACCGCGCAAGAAGGCATGGCGGGACATAA
>NZ_JBAUSA010000669.1:0-4405 GCF_049581465.1 Caballeronia sp.
GCCGTGCGCCGCGCCGGGACAACGCGACGCCCACGCGATCGCCGCGTCCAGGTTGGGCACGTCGATCAGGTAGTAGCCGGCGAGCTGCTCCTTCGAATCGGAATACGGTCCGTCAAGCACCTGCGGCTTGCCGTCGACGAGTCGCACCGTGGTAGCCGTGTTCGTGTTCTGCAGCCGGTTGGCGCCCACCAGGACCTCCGCTTTTTTCAACGATTCGGTGTAGGCCTGGTACGCGGCGACGCCCTGCTGCCGCTCGCTGTCGGTCATCTGGTTCCAGCCGTTTTCTTCTGAATAAATCATCAACAGGTATTGCATGTGAGCCTCCATCATGGGGTTGAGGCGGGTGAATTACATCGGGCCGCCATCACAATGACGCGCGGGCCGCATGCTGACGGACAGACGGCATCGAAAAAATCGCGGACGGCGCATGACGACGATATCCGACTTTCCACTGTCCCCGCTCAGACCATTCTTCGCAACACGTCGTAACGCTCGATCAACTGGTGCTTCACTTAGCTTTCCATGTCTTTCATTTGGCTTGTGTCGAGGCGCTGTTCGCACGCTCGGAGAGTCGACACGCTCGAGCGTTCGGCGACCTCGTCGCCCGTCTGGAGGAGCAGCCGCGCATGCGGATGCCGCTGCTAGGGAAATATGATGAAATCTTCCAGCCGCCTCCAGGGGCAGCCTCACTCGGTGATCAAGTTGGCAGTCAATCTCACAAGGAGCATCAAATGGCAGACGATGTCAATAAATCGCGTCGGACCTTGTTAGGCGCATCGGCACTCGGTCTCGTGGCTGCGCAGCTAGGCACCCTTGTAAGCGCCAATGCACAAGAGAGCAACAACAATGGCGTTCCTGCGTCGGGCACGGCAGGGACATCGACAGCGTCCTTTGGCCCGCTAAAGCACGTAAAGGCCGGTGTACTTAGCATCGCTTATGCAGAAGCCGGGCCGGCAGATGGCCCACCGGTGCTGCTCTTCCACGGCTGGCCCTACGACATCCACAGCTTCGTCGATGTCGCGCCCATACTCGCGGCGGCGGGCTATCGGGTTCTCATCCCGTACTTGCGCGGCTACGGCGAAACGCGGTTTCTCTCCGCCTCGACGCTGCGTAATGGTCAGCCGTCTGCACTCGCAGTCGATGCCACCAGCTTCATGGACGCACTCAAGATCGATAAAGCGATCATGGGGGGATTTGACTGGGGTGGCAGGAACGCTAACCTTCTGGCCATTCTTTGGCCCGAGCGCGTCAAGGCGCTGGTCTCGGTGAGCGGCTATCTCGTGGGTAGCCAGGCGGCCGGCCGGATGCCGCTGCCGCCAGCCGCCGAGAACAAATGGTGGTATCTGTTTTATTTCGGCACAGACCGCGGTCAGGCTGGTTACGCCAAGAACACTAAAGAGTTCAACCACTTCATCTGGCAGCAAGCCTCGCCGAAATGGGCGTTCGATGACGCGACGTTCGCGCGCTCTGCAAAGGCGTTTGAGAATCCGGACTTCGTTCGTATCTCACTCTATAACTATCGCTGGGCCTTGAGCCTTGAGCCGGGCGAGCGAAAATACGATGGACTGGAGAAGAAGATCGCGACATTTCCGACTATCGCTTGTCCGACGATCACCTTGGAAGGCGACGCGAACGGCGCACCGCATCCCGACCCGAGCGTCTACGCGAAGAAGTACGTCGGCAAGTATGAGCATCGCACTCTGACCGGCGGCATAGGCCACAACCTGCCGCAAGAGGCACCGGCAGACTTCGCCAAGGCCATCATTGACGTCGACAAGGCTTGACGGCGACTCTGCCAACGAACGCTGCCAAGGGACGGCCATCCCCGCTTCTCGCTCACCGGGGTGGCTGTTCCTCAAATGATGCTCACCCGGCGCTCGACCACCTACGACCTAGTCGTGCATCTCGAGACCGGAGCGCCAGCATGCGAAAGTGCAATCAAGCCGGTTACAACGCATCGCCTTGTGAAGGAGTGCTTGGTGCCGCAGGCCGACCGCGCTCGCCGTGAATGGAGCAGATTGCCGCCATAAGCGGCCACGGCGGACCGACACCATGCGTTAGAACTGCGGCGCTACGCCGTCCTTTTCCACGAACAGCACGTGCGCGTCATAGACGCCGCTCGCACCGGGTGTCACCACAAGGAACACCTTCTTCCCTGCCGTCAGATCCGCTGTGCTCGCCGGTACCGGCGTCACGACGGGCACGTTTGCCGGCACGGTCACCGTGCTGCTGCCGCCCTTGTATGACAGGTTCAGTTCACGGCCGCTGGTGCCGGTGACAACGGACACCACGTTTGCATTCGTCATCGTGCTTTTGGGACCGAAGTCATAAGCGAAATGCCCTTCGGCCGTACCACGTGCCGCCTCAGGAAAAACGATCATCGACGTGGCTGTCAATTTTCCATCGCCGCCCATGAGCGCCGGCGTCCCCACGTAGGAACCGACTTTGGCGTCGGAAAGCTTGGCGGCCTTGAGCGCCGACACGCCGACGTCCGGCTTGACATCGATCGACACGGTGTCGCCGCTGTTCCTGTGTACGGTCAGCATTTCGCCCTTGAACGACACGATATCGCCACGAATGCGTTCCGGTTTGACGTCGGGCGTCTGCGCAAAAGACGCGCTCGAAAATGCAACGGCAGCGAACAACACACCTAGTTTGAAATGAATCGACACGGGTTACTCCATCTAAATGAACGGGATTGAATCGGGAGGCAACGGTTGCCGGAAGACAGGCCTCCGGCTGAAGGCCTTGCGCTCTGTCGAGGCTCTAAAGCGCCATCTGATTCTTCATGGCCAATACGTCCATCGACTCGATCGACGGGGGGCGTGCCAGCAACTCCTCTGCGCTTGACATCAACGCGTTGGCCATGTTGCCGACCAGGTGCGCCTGGCGGTCATCTTCACTCGCAAAGGCGTCGAAGACGCCGAACGTCGTCGGCGACAGTTTGAGGGCGAACCAGATCGGCGTGGTCGCCTCCCGATTGGTCAATTCAAGGCCCCCTGTAAGGAAGTCTGCTACCGCCTGCTCCTTTCCCGGTTTGGCTTCAAGTCGGACAAACAAGGCGTGCTTGATCATCTTTGCTCTCCAGTGTCCGCGTGAGAGGTTCATGCGGTGAACGACACTGTACAAACAGGGCGCGCTGGGGGATATTGTCTGAATCGACAATTTTGGTACCGATTCCGCCATGCGAATTTTTGTCCTTGCACTCGAAGGCGTGTTCGATACGGGCCTTACCACGGTGCTCGATAGCTTGACCATCGCGAACGGCCTTGCGTCCGCGACGGGGATAGCCTCAGTGGGCTTCGACATCACCGTGGTGGGGATGCGGCCCACGGTGCATACCGCGCTTGGCATGCAGGTCCCAGTGCGCGACATGAGCAGCGCCCCTGCGCCGGATTGGGTTGTCCTACCTGCCCTCAACCGCATGACGGCCGAAGCGCTTGTGCCTGTGCTCGGCCGGGACGATGTGGTCGATGCGCTAGGTGCCTTGCGCTCGTGGCGCAGTGGCGGCGCCCGCGTTGCAGCCGCCTGCACGGGTACGTTCGTGCTGGCTGAAAGCGGCTTGCTCGATGGGGGTAAAGCCACGACCACCTGGTGGCTTTCACCGCTATTCAGGCAGCGATATCCGCACGTGCATCTGGATGCGCACCGAATTGTCGTTCCGAGCGGCGCTGCGGTAACGGCAGGGGCGGCCCTGAGCCACCTCGACCTTGCACTCTGGTTGATCCGCAACAACAGCCCCGAGCTTGCGGCGCTGGTGGCCAAGTACCTCGTATACGACACACGGCTGTCGCAGTCTGCCTATGCGATCTCCGATCACCTCTCCCATTCGGACCCGCTCGTGGAGCAGTTCGACCGCTGGGTGCGTGAACACCTCGACACGGCAATCGCGCTCGACGTCGCTGCCGATGCATTGGCGACGAGCACGCGGACGTTGACTCGACGTCTGCACGCGGTGCTCGGTAAAACACCCATCGAATACATTCAGGACCTGCGGATCGAGCGCGCCGTCCATCTGCTCAAGACGAGCAAGCTCACCGTTGATCGCATTGCCGGGCAGGTCGGATATGCGGACGGCCACACCCTGCGAACGCTGCTGCGGCGGCGGATAGGAAAGGGAGTCCGTGAGTTGCGGGCGTCGTAAGCCGCTATGGTGTCCGAACTATGCGATGTAGCGTTCCAGCCCGTCGACGAGGACATCGAACGTGACACGGCAACGGGGACTGCTGCGAAGATCTTCGTGCATCGTCACCCAGGTCTCTAGTTGCAGCGAGAACTCAGTCGGCAACACACGCGTCAGCGTGTCGTCGCGCCCGGCCAGAGCAGCTTGGCAGCCGCCGATACCCGCCCCGCTGCGGATCAGCGCAAGCTGCGCGAGGTCGCTGTCGGTGCGTATCGAGAACGC
>NZ_JBAUSA010000670.1:0-2491 GCF_049581465.1 Caballeronia sp.
GAGGGCCCGAGTCGCCCTACCATTCAGCGCGTTGTTCTCTCCATCCAATTACAAGCGCTATGAAAAAAATCCTCCATCTGTCCCTTGCCTCCCTCGGCCTTGCAGCTGCAACCGCTGCCCAAGCACAAAGCTCAGTGACGCTGTACGGCCTCATCGACGCAGGCCTGATGTATACCAATAACGTGTCCAAGAGCGGCACGCATGGCCCGCTGTACCAGGCGTCGAGTGGCAACGTGAACGGAAGCCGCTGGGGCCTGCGCGGTTCTGAAGATCTGGGTGGCGGCCTGAAGGCAGTCTTCGTGCTCGAGAACGGCTTTAACGTTCAAAACGGCAAGCTCGGTCAGGACAGCCGCGAATTCGGCCGCCAGGCGTACGTTGGCTTGACCAGCAGCCAGCTTGGCGCAGTCACGGTCGGTCGCCAATACGACTCGCTGGTGGACTTCGTCGCGCCGTTGTCGGCAACAGCTGGCAGCTTCGGCGACGCCGGTTTTGCGCACCCGTTTGACAACGACAATCTGAATCACTCGCTGCGCATGAGCAACGCGGTGAAGTACATGAGCAACGACTACTCCGGCTTCAAGTTCGGTACGTTGTACGCGTTCTCGAACGGTTCGGATTTTTCTGAGAACCGTGCATACAGCTTCGGCGCGAGCTACGCGATGGGCCCGCTCACCGCAGCAGCCGGCTATTTGCAGACCAACGGCACGAACAGCACGAACACGGGTGGTGCCATTGACGTGGCCGAGTCCAATTCCAACGGCACGGGCAATTTCCAGGTCGGCGCGGATCGCACGCGTATTTTCGGTGGCGCACTGGGCTACGTATTTGGCCCGGCGCAAGTTGGCTTTGTCTATACGCATAGCCAGTACGCGGGCAACGATTCGTTCGGTCTGACCAACGGCACGATGCGTTTTGACAACTACGAGCTGAACGCCAAGTACTTGTTGACCTCGGCGGTTAGCCTGGGTGTTGCGGACACGTTCACCGACGGTCATCTGTCGGGTGCGACGAAGTTTGGCCAGGATCCGAAGTTCAACCAGATCAACGCGCAAGCCGTCTATGTGTTCTCGAAACGCACGGACGTGTACGCTGAAGCAATGTATCAGCACGCAATCGGCAACAAGATTGATGCGTACATCAACAACTCGGGTGGCGCGTCATCGACGGCTAACCAGGTCGTTGGCACGGTCGGTATCCGCACGCGCTTCTAAGTAGTAGGTAGGATTGCACGATAGCCGGCGTACCGGTATGTAACCGGGTGCGCCGGCAGCAAGCAGCAATCATGCAAGTGCCGCTGGACACGGTGCTGACACACTTGTCCACGCGGCACGCAATATTCTATCAAGGCGTCCAGCACGCCATGCCACTGACCCGCGTAATCGAGCCGGGGATGATCGGCAATCAAGGCCACCTGAATCGGCTCCGAAACGCGATGTCGAACGGTCTCAAGAAGCCTGTCTTTTGCCCCATTCGCCAACGGCATTTTTGCGGTTAGACAGCGCCAGGCTACAAGGCACCCATCCTGTTTGTCGCGCTCACGCCGCTTGTCCCCTGCTAAACGCGTCGGCGTCGGCGAGGGCAAGAGCTTGATCTGGCTCGGTGGCGTCCTAAGGTCCGCCGCAGACACGATGGCTGATGGCCATAACGGCTGCTGTCTCCCTTCTCCTGCTAAAACACCGCTTCGAGCACAGCTCGTGCTGAATGCTCCATCAGCGCAATCAAGCGCCGATGAAGCAGGGCGATGAATCGGGCCGATGAATGAGGCCGATTATCCACGACCGCAGTGTTCAGGATTTGCACAATCTGTGGGAGTACTACGCGTCGCTGCGGCGGGCCGAACCCGCCGAACCAGTCAGGCGTGCCCATGCTGCGGCCACGTAGCGAAGGAAAGCCGCAAGACGCAGGCATTGTTCGCCTGCCTACTCCGCGGCCATACGTCCAACGTCGACCACGTCGGTGCGATCGATGTTTTATAAGCGCGCGGACAGCGCTTGTTTGCCTGCGGAGGGACGGCGGAGTCGTCTTACCCGTCGAAGCAGGAACCGACCGAAGTGACTCAGGAAGAATGGGCTTGAGCGCCCTGGAATCCCCCTCCTTCGGGGAGGGGAGGACGTCAACCGCGCCGTGCTTATCGCCTAACTATTGCCACTCAAATAGCGAGTAGCTCGTGCCTATGCGCCAACAGGCTCCGCACGCCTTTCGCTTGCGCGCGCACTGCCTGTTTCACGTATCCGCGAGGCCGCTGAGTTGCCTGACCTGGTCCGGAACACAGCCACCGCCGCCGTCAAACGCTGCGCCTGATCTTCCAGTGAACTGGCCGCCGCGGCTGCCTGCTCGACAAGTGCCGCATTCTGCTGCGTGACTTCATCCATCTGCGCAACGGCGAGATTGATCTGATCGATGCCGGTGCTCTGCTCCGAAGCAGCAGCGGCAATCTCGCTCATGATCGAGGTCACGCGAGCGATCGCGCCGACGATCTCGGTCATCGTGG
>NZ_JBAUSA010000671.1:0-2192 GCF_049581465.1 Caballeronia sp.
GGCCAGTACGAAACGGCTGCTTGGTGTGCTTGAGCTGATCCAGACTGTCGACCGTGATGATAGCTCTAGCGATTCGCCCGCGCTTAGCCACCGGTCGTCGGGCTCGCCTTCGACCGTCAGCCATAGCAGGCCCTCGCAGACGCGCAGGGTTTGAGGCCGGTCGATAAGCCAGCATGTGGTGGGCTCGTTCTGTTGAAGCTCCAATGTCCGGATTTCACGCATGTCCCTCTCCTCAAGTTTCAGCCGCTCACACAAGCGCCCCTTGACAGCATTATTTCGGTAAACTTCAATTGTGAAAATGTACAGTGGCGAACACTTGCGCCGTACTGTTCAGGTAATTTGACCGGACACTTTGGCAACACACACAATGAACATCGTCCTCGATTCGCAGAATGGCGTACCGAAGACCGACCAGCTCGTGGTCGGCATCACGCGGTTGATTCGGTCCAGACAGTTGCTGGCGGGCGTGAAGTTGCCGTCCATCCGGGCGCTGGCGGCCGAACAGAAGATCAGCCGCTTTCCGGTCATCGAAGCGTATGACCGGCTCTCGTCGCTGGGACTCATTGTGCCGAAGCACGGGTCGGGCTTTTATGTCGCCAGTCACGTCGGCGCTGACGACTCCATGCCGGGCGGCTCCGATCCGCGACGCGCGGAAGAGGAGTCGAACCAGATACTCCAGCAATTCACTCACCCGGGCGAGACACTGAAGCTGAGCAGCGGTTTCGTCCCTGAGGAGTGGCGGGATATCGACGGCATCGCGCAAGCGGTTCGACAGGTCATGCGCACGGATCCGAGCAGTGTGGTCGACTACGCCATGCCATATGGCGACGGGACGCTCAGGCAGCAGATCCAGATGCGCCTGGGAGCGCTCGCCATTGAAGCGGGCGTGGAAAACATCCTAGTGACCAGCGGGGCCAGCCAGGCGCTCGATCTGGTCGTGCGATACATGCTCAAGCCCGGCGATACCGTATTTGTAGAAGATCCCGCTTACTTCAACTTGTTCGGTTTGCTCAAGCTTCAGGGCGTCAGGATCGTGGGTGTACCGCGGTTAGGCAGTGGCCCCGACGCCGACTTCACCGAGCATTTGCTGAAGACGATCAAGCCCAAGCTGTTCTTCGTCAACACCGTCTTTCATAATCCGACCGGGACGACCATCGCCCCTCAAGTCGCATTCCGACTGCTGCAGCTAGCACAGCAACACGATTTCATGATCGTGGAGGACGATATCTTCGCGGACTTCCAGGCGACGCCTACCCAGCGCCTGGCATCGCTCGATCAGCTTGACCACGTGATCTACATAGGCGGGCTGTCGAAGACGCTGTCGTCGTCGCTGCGCATCGGCTATCTTGCCGCCCAGGGGGAATTGATCAAGCGGCTGGCAGACGTGAAAGTGCTGACAAGCCTAGGCGGGTCGCGCTTTAGCGAAAGCGTGGTGGCAACCTTGCTTGAGCGCGGCACCTACCGAAAATATGTAGAGCGTCTGCGGCGGCGTATTGGCAGCGCGCTATCGACGGCGGTCCAGCATCTTGAAACGAATGGCTGGGAAGTATTCGACGAACCTGCAGGCGGCCATTTTGTCTGGGCGCGTGCACCGGGTATTGAGGACTCCGCGATCCTTGTTAAGCGCGCAGCGCAATTCGACATCACGCTCGCACCGGGAAGTCACTTTCGTCCTAATGGCGAGACGACTTGCTGGGTCCGGATCAACACCGCGAGCGCCGGCGACCCGAAGGCCATTCAGTTCTTCGAGCATATGGGAACCGGCGGCGAACACTAAGGAGATGTGAGGCAGGCTTGAACGCGGCCACGCCGCCTCGGAGGGCCAAACGCATTTGCCGCATTTGCATCAGGAGGCGCCTAAGGCAACCACCCAAGCGCACCCGTATCAAACCGGTGCGCTCAATCCCTTAATGGCAATTCTGCATGGAACACAAAGGGGTCAAACGCATCGCCCGCATGAAAATAGCCACTACACGCGCAGGTCGCGATGCGCTCGAGTTGATACGGCTCCGACCTTGCATCGCTCGGGTGATCGGCTGGGACCCCACGCCGATCTAACCAATGGCGCAGCGCTTCACTGCCCCAACTTCTAAAAGTGGCATTCTGTTCGCGCATCGCACTCTCCTTAAGCGCGTTCCACACAGCCACCCTGGCCTGATGCAGGCCAATCGCCACGCTTCCCGCTTCTTGTA
>NZ_JBAUSA010000672.1:0-29544 GCF_049581465.1 Caballeronia sp.
GTATTCGCGGTTTGAACGCGTTTCTTTGCTTCGTTTCTTTTCGCGTTTGAAAAGAAATGAAGTCCCGCCCCGGATAGGGGCTAACAGAAATAAGCAAGAAAATCCGACTTATGCAGAACGACCACGCTAGCAGAAGGACTCAATGCTCGCCCCACACTCGCCGCGCGCAGCACCCCCCCCAGCCCCACACTCACCGCTAGCAGAACCGCCCGAAAACCAGCCCGCCGGCCAGGCTAATCCCCGTTATGCTGCGTGCGCTGCCGCAGTTCGTGCAATTCACTCTCCACGACGGTTGCATCGTCCGCGTCGGGACGATCATCAAGGTAATGACGCAGATCTTCCATCGCCGGGCGCAAGTAATCTAGCCGCGCATAAGCGAATCCGCGATCCCGCACTTCTTCAATACTCCCCGGCATGAGAATCACCAGCCGTTGCTGCACCGCTAGCAGCCGCTGCCAGCGCTCCGTCTGCAAATAAACGCCCTTCAGGTTGCGCAACATCCTGCCGAGGATTTCCCGTCGCGTGGCCGGTTGCAGCAGCGTGCGCAACGCGCTTCCAATCGATTCCCCCACCCGCTGCACATACGGCTCAAGCATCTCGACCATCTGCGATTCGGAGAGCGAGTGCCCCGTGGTTGGATCGAGCATGACGTCACCTTCGGGCGTGGTGACGCGCAACAAAAAGTGCCCTGGAAACCCGATGCCGCGCACCGGAATACCCAGTTGCTCGCTCATTTCCAGATAAATCACGGCCAGGGAAATCGGGATGCCGCGACGCCGCTTCAACACCATGTTCAGGTAGCTGTTATCGGGGTCGTAGTAATCGTTGCGATTGCTGGTGAAGCCAAGCTCGCGGAAGAAAAAGCGATTGAGCACCCCGACCTTCTGCTTGACGTCGGCGTCCTCAGGTATGCGTCGACGCACTCGCACGACCAACTCGTCGATCTCCGCCAGACTGCCCTGCAAGTCGAGATCCGGATAGGCGTCCTGCGCAAGCGCAAGCGCGGCCTCGGTGAGCGGCAAACTCTCGTCCTCTGCCACGAGCGAGGTGAAATAGTCCAGGGTGAGCGTCGTCATCACAGCGTTCGCCTTCTGAAATACGCGTATTTGAAGCCCATCGCCGATAGCATACCGAAATATAACGCGGCGAATATCACCAGGCTTGCACCCAGAAGCACTATTCGCTCCAGTGGCGCAGCACGCATGCCGATCCAGTCGAAATTACCCGCCACCCAATGCATCACGCCGGCAAGCACGAGACACGAGCCGAGCAGCTGAATGAAAAAGCGCGCCCATCCGGCCGACGGCTTGTAAATTCCGCGCATCCTCAAGCCGATAAACAGCAGTGTCGCGTTCATGCATGCACCCAGCCCGATCGAAAGCGTCAACCCGGCATGCGCGAAGATCGGCACGAATATCAGGTTGCTGACCTGGGTGGCGATAAGCACCACGATGCCAATAATGACCGGTGTCTTGATATCTTGTTTAGCATAAAAACCGGGTGTCAGTATCTTGAGCAGGATCAATCCAACCAGTCCGACGCCATACGCCGACAACGCCCGGCCAACCATCACGACGGAATGCGCATCGAACTTGCCATAGTCGAATAGCGTGGCCGTCAGCGGTTCAGCAAAGAAGAACAGCGCCACGGCGCTCGGTGCCGCCATCAGGAACGTCACGCGCAAGCCCCAGTCGAGCAAAGCCGAATACTCGACCGGATCGGCGTCCACATGCGCCTTCGACAAGCTTGGCAGCAGGATGGTCCCGAGCGCGGCGCCCAGCAGCGCGGTGGGAAATTCCATCAGCCGATCGGAATAATTGATCCACGACACCGCCCCCGCCCCGAGGTGCGACGCAATATTCGTATTGATGATCAGGCTCAGTTGCGATACGGAGACGCCGAAGGTCATCGGCACCATCTTGATCAGCACACGCTTCACGCCCGGATGCCGCAGCGCACGCAGAAAATTCAGGCCGATGCGCGGCACCATATCGACACGCTTGAGCCCGGGAATCTGCACAAGAAACTGCAAAATTCCGCCCGCGACAACCGCATACGCCAACGCATAGACCGGCACTTTCAGGTGCGGCGCGACAAACAACGCAGCGGTTATGAACGACACGTTCAGCAGCACGGGCGCGAACGCGGGCAACGAGAATTTTCGATACGTGTTGAGCACGCCCGACGCGAGCGACGTCAGCGAGATGAAAATAATGTACGGGAACATGATCTTGGTCATGGTCACCGCGAGGCTGTACGCGTGGCCGTCGTGCTCCAGTCCCGACGCCATCGCGTACACGATCCACGATGCACCCGCCACCCCGACGAGCGAAAGCGCAGCGAGCGCCCACGCGAGAACCGTCGACATGGCATCGACCAGCGCCTTGGTGGCGTCGTGGCCCTGGCTGTTCTTGAACTCGGCGAGAATCGGCACGAAAGCCTGCGAGAATGCTCCTTCAGCGGACAGGCGCCGCAACAAATTCGGTATGCGGAAGGCGACGTAGAATGCGTCGGTGTATGCACTGGCGCCAAATGCGCGCGCGATCAGTGTTTCGCGGACCAGGCCGGTCACGCGCGACAGCAGCGTGAAGCCGCTGACCGTCAGGAGGGCTCGGAATAGATTCATGGGGCGCTTATTATACGGGCGGCGTATGACGTCAGGCAGTGCAACATTGCCGCCGATTTCACACGGCTTCACGAACAGCGTGGTGACTGGGGTGACCCATATTTGCATCGGGGTGCATCGGGCTTCACCCGCTTTCGAGGTCGCCTTTCTCTCGGTCAAGGTATCGCCGAGCTTGCCAGCTATCTGATTACGTTGCTATAATCGCCGGTTTCGAAGCTCCTGAATCTACTAATCAAGGCGGCTTCGCGTCTTCTTTCGACGTTTTTTGCGCTTTCGGGCAATCGTTCCCGAGAGTTTCGATCATAAGCAGCGCATCGGATTCACCTCGTTTTCTTGTGTGGAGTCGGACCAGCATCACGTTGGCAGCATCACGCTGGATTCGATCCCGAAGCAAAACGGGAAGCGCTGAAACACAAAGCTGGAACAGGATAAGGAACCGTCATGGCAAATACAGCACAAGCCCGCAAGCGCGCCCGTCAAAGCGCCAAGGCAAACTCGCACAACTCGGCACTGCGCTCGAAGTTCCGCACCGCCATCAAGGCAGTTCGCAAGGCGATCGACGCCGGCGACCAAGCCAAGGCTGCTGAACTGTACAAGACCTCGGTCAAGACGATCGACATCATTGCGGACAAGCGCATCGTCCATAAGAACAAGGCTGCTCGCCATAAGAGCCGTTTGTCGGCAGCAATCAAGGGCCTCCAAGCAGCCGCAGCTCAGTAATATCGAGCTAAGGTCGAGTACTACCTGCGCGCTGTTTTCGTGAGGCGCCAGGGTATCGCGTGTTGGTTTCGGCGGTTGTAGACGCTGGAAACGCGAAGCTGGAACGCAACAAAAGAAAACCCGCTGATGGCGGGTTTTTTGTCGTGCGCGCCGGAATCGTGCGGCATAAATGAGCGAACGAGTGCGTCTCGTTAGGCCATCAGGCCATCAGACCTTCTGTGTGGCGTGATGCGGCGGGAGTTCGCAAGCCTCGGTCACAAGCAGGTCGTTGTCTTTAGCGAAGTTCATGACGAAATCAAAAGCCATTGGTTCGATATCGCGCAAGCGCGCGTCAAGGATCACTGTCTTGACGTTACCGAGCAGGGTCGGGCGAACATAAACTGAATACTGCAACCGGGCGTTGGGTCCGCGCTTACCCGGGCCAAATGCCGACATCACTCCGCAAAGCCGCTCCGACCAGTCGCTCGGTCGAAACGTCTTTCCCTTCGATGTAACGCCCTGAATAAAAAATTCGGTTGGGATTGTTTCGGCCATGTAGGAATACCTGTTTGACGGCCGGTAGATATAACCGGCGAACGCGCATGCATGGTTGGCAAGGTGAGCCAGACAGCCATCGGCGGGAAAATGCGGCGCCGATTCCTGCCTCGTCCGGCAGCTTTGCGACACGGTAGTTTGTAGCTCGAACCAAGGATCCAGCGTTTAACCCCGCGCTAGTGTCGAACTGTCGCCCATCTGGTTCGCAGTTTGCCGCGGCGGCAAACTGCGCCGGCCTGGCTAACTCACTCACTGAACTCAGTCAGCGACCTGGCTCAGTGAATTGACTGACTGAGCTCACTCAACTCCGTCATTAAACTGCCTTGACGAACCAGCTCGATAAACCGACACGCTTGCAGCACGCTTACAACACGTTTTCAATGTAAATTGAAAGCTTGAGAACAGTGTCTGGAATACCCTAATAAACAGCGCGGATTATACAGTAGAGGCCCTTTTCCCGCACTGCACACACAGCTCGGACGCGGCTTTGAAGCCGCTCGAGACGCGGTGCCACGGCGCACACTGACGCGCGAACCGGCTTGCACGCTGGCCATTTGGCGGCCTCGTCAAACACCGGAAAATCCTTTATGCTGAAATGTGATACCACAACGACGGCGGTGCCGTCCGGCGATCCAGCCGGCCGAACCCGCCGCTTGCATTTCATGACAGAAAAAAACATTCGCCACTATCTGCAGTTCAAGGATTTCTCTCTCGACGACTACGAATACGTGCTCGAACGCGCGCGCATTCTGAAGCGCAAGTTCAAGAACTACGAGACCTATCACCCACTGCACGATCGCACGCTGGCGATGATTTTCGAGAAGAATTCCACGCGTACGCGCCTGTCGTTCGAAGCCGGAATCTTCCAGCTTGGCGGCCACGCGGTGTTTCTCAGCACGCGCGACACGCAACTCGGCCGGGGCGAGCCTATCGAAGATGCGGCGCAAGTCGTGTCGCGGATGGTGGACATCATCATGATCCGCACATTCGGCCAGGAGATCATCCAGCGTTTCGCCGACAATTCGCGCGTTCCGGTGATCAATGGGCTGACGAATGAATATCACCCGTGCCAGGTCCTGGCTGACGTCTTCACCTACTACGAATTGCGCGGCCCGATCACGGGCAAGACCGTGGCCTGGGTCGGAGACGCGAATAACATGCTCTACACATGGATCGAGGCAGCGCAGATCCTGGGCTTCAAGTTACGCCTGTCCACGCCGCCCGGTTACCAACTCGACCGCGCGCTCGTTTCTGCCGACAGCGCCCCGTTCTACGAAGAATTCGCCGATCCGAACGACGCCTGCGCGGGCGCCGATCTCGTCACCACCGACGTCTGGACCAGCATGGGTTTCGAGGCCGAGAACGAAGTCCGCAAGAAGGCATTCGCGGACTGGTGCGTGGACGCCGACATGATGGCGCTTGCGAATCCGGACGCGCTTTTCATGCACTGCCTGCCCGCGCATCGAGGTGAGGAAGTGAGTGCGGAAGTGATCGACGGGCCGCAAAGCGTGGTGTGGGACGAAGCCGAAAACCGTCTGCATGTCCAGAAGGCGCTGATGGAATACTTGCTATTGGGCAAGTTGAATCATTAAGCCTAGCAACGACCAGAAAGAGATCCAGGCATCGATCGGCCGCAGGGGCTGCATCGTCCCGAAAGTGGGAAAGCGCGGCCATTTGATGTCAAAATAGCGCTTTTCCGCGCTTGAACGCCTGGCGCACACCGATCCCAGCCACACGAGTTCACCATGAGCGATATCAACAAAGTCGTGCTCGCCTATTCGGGCGGCCTCGATACCTCCGTCATCCTGAAATGGTTGCAGGACAACTACGACGCCGAAGTCGTCACTTTCACCGCCGATATCGGTCAGGGTGAAGAGCTCGAACCGGCGCGCAAGAAGGCACTGCAACTCGGGATCAAGCAGGACAACATCTTTATCGAAGACTTGCGTGAAGAGTTCGTCCGCGACTTCGTATTCCCGATGTTTCGTGCCAACACGGTTTATGAAGGCGAGTATTTGCTCGGGACGTCGATTGCGCGGCCGTTGATCGCGAAGCGACAGATCGAGATCGCACGCGCGGTTGGAGCGCAATCCGTGTCGCACGGCGCGACCGGCAAGGGCAACGACCAAGTCCGTTTCGAAATGGGTTATTACGCGCTTGAACCCGGCATCAAGGTGATCGCACCGTGGCGAGAGTGGGATTTGCTGTCGCGTGAAAAGCTGCTGGCTTACGCGGAAAAAGCGGGCATTCCTATCGAAATGAAGCACAAGCAAGGCGGCGCGCCCTACTCCATGGACGCGAACCTGCTGCACATTTCGTTCGAAGGGCGTCACCTGGAAGATCCGAAAGCCGAAGCCGAACCCGATATGTGGCGTTGGACGGTCGCACCCGAAGATGCGCCGGATCAGGCGGAATATCTGGATATCGAATACGAGAAGGGCGATCCGGTTGCGTTGAACGGCAAGCGTTTGTCGCCGGCCGCGATGCTCACCGAATTGAACGCGATCGGCGGGAAACACGGAATCGGGCGGCTGGATCTGGTCGAGAACCGTTACGTCGGCATGAAGTCGCGCGGTTGTTATGAAACGCCGGGCGGCACGATCATGCTGAAGGCGCATCGTGGCATCGAGTCGATTACGCTCGACCGCGAAGTGGCGCACCTGAAGGACGACCTGATGCCGCGTTACGCGGCCTTGATTTACAACGGTTACTGGTGGAGCCCGGAACGTCGCGCGCTGCAAGTGCTGATCGATCACACGCAAGACAAGGTGAACGGCTGGACGCGCGTGAAGCTGTACAAGGGCAGCGTGACGGTGGTCGCGCGCGATTCGAAGGAAACGCTGTTCGACAAGAACATCGCCACGTTCGACGACGACGGCGGCGCCTACAATCAAGCCGACGCCGGCGGGTTCATCAAGCTGAACGCGTTGCGCATGCGGATTGCAGAGAACGCACGTCGCAAGCGGGGCGGTTGATCTTCGCTTAGGCTTTGAGGCTTTGAGGCTTTGACAAAAACCCGCCTGTTGGCGGGTTTTTTGTTGGGTTGACGGAATTGCTACGGCGGCGTGTGCGCCTTTACAGGCAGACCGGTTCAGCTTCGAGGTTCACCGCGAAGCGCGCGTGGACGTCGCGTTTTATCGCTGCGGCGAGTTCGAGGATTTGCGCGCCTGTCGCACCACCAAGATTGATCAGCACCAAAGCTTGCCGGTCGTGCACCGCGGCCGCTCCGATCGCGCGTCCCTTCCAGCCGCAGCGGTCAATCAGCCAACCAGCCGCCAGCTTCACCTGTCCGTCCGCCTGGCTGTACGACACAACGTCCGGTTCGAGCGCTCTCAACACATCGAATGCGGCCGCGCTCACCACGGGATTCTTGAAGAAACTGCCTGCGTTCCCGAGCACTTTCCAGTCGGGCAACTTGGCTTGACGCACCGCGACGACGGCATCGAAGATTGCTTGAGGATCCGAACGACCCACGGTATCCAGCACCTTCGCGATATCCGCGTAATCCGCACGTGGCTGCCATATTTTGGGGAGCCGAAACGTCACTGAGACGATCACAAAACGGCCGCGCCCTTCCCGCTTGAAAAAACTGTCGCGATAGCCGAACGCGCAAGCATCGCGATCGAATTCCACAACTTTCCCCGTCGACAATTCGACGGCCTTCAGACGTTCGAAACGCTCGCCCATTTCCAGTCCGTACGCGCCAATGTTCTGGATCGGCGCCGCGCCCACCGTGCCGGGAATGAGCGCGAGATTTTCAAGACCGGGCAAGCCTTGCGACAACGTCCATTCCACAAAATCGTGCCAGTTCTCCCCCGCTCCGGCTTCGACAAAAACGGCCTCCTGATCTTCGCCAATTACGCGCCGGCCACGCAATTCGACGAGCAACGCGACGCCATCGAAATCGCGCGTCAGTACCACGTTGCTTCCGCCGCCGAGCACCAGCATCGGCAAGCCGGCAATCCGCCCATCCTGGGCGAGCGCCGAGACCTGCGCTTCGTTGGCTAACCGGAGCGCGTGGCGCGCGCGGACATTGAAGCCGAATGTGTTGTGGTGAAGCAGCGGATAGTCGGAGAGAAGCTGGGACATTGCGGAACCGCGAAAATGGGCGCGAAAGGGACCGGACGGCAGGACCGGCCAGCGGGACCGGCGCACCCGGTGAGGACCGGCCTTGGGCAAACCGGACGGCATCGGTAGAATGACGTTGGTGTGTGATTATAGCGAGAGCGCACAGGCAGTCTGGCGCCTCGCCTCAACGAAGGGGAAAGCAGATGCCATCGTTTGACGTCGTCAGCGAAGCAAACATGATCGAGGTGAAGAACGCCATCGAGCAAGCGAACAAGGAAATTGCCACGCGTTTCGACTTCAAGGGTTCGGACGCGCGCGTCGAGCAAAAGGATCGCGACTTGACCTTGTTCGCCGACGATGACTTCAAGCTCGGCCAGGTCAAGGACGTGATCTTGTCGAAGCTGGCAAAGCGCAATGTGGACGTGCGTTTTCTCGACTACGGCAAGATCGAGAAGATCGGCGGCGACAAGCTGAAGCAAGTTGTCGAAATCAAGAAAGGCGTTACGGGCGACCTGGCCAAGAAAATCGTCAGGATGGTCAAGGACAGCAAGATCAAGGTCCAGGCGAGCATTCAGGGCGATGCGGTGCGCATCAGCGGCACGAAGCGCGACGATTTGCAAAGCGCGATCGCGTTGCTGAAGAAGGATGTGACGGACACGCCGCTCGACTTCAATAATTTCCGGGATTGAGCGTTGTGTTCGCCAGGCGCCGGTGTCCGGGTGATCGGCACTCAGCGCTGACTGCCCGGTCTGATATCGAGATTTTGAATAACTAAGTGCGGTCTCGCTTGATAAAAGTCGGCAACTTATAAGTGAGAAAGCCGCCTTCAGGGCGGCTTTCTCACTTTGGTAGCACACTTTTACGCCAGTTTATTTAACCGCTTCCGCCGCCCGCTTCTTCTCTCCAATCCGGCTTTCCTTCCCATCCAGTAGCTTCTTGATATTCCCACGATGCCGCCACACCAGCAGCGCACTCATCGCGCCAACGGCGATCGAAATGCGGCTCGGGCCGAAAAGAAATACATCGAAGAACGGCGCAAATACCGCCGACACCAACGCTGCCAGCGACGAATATCGGAAGAAAAACGCGATGATCACCCACGTCAGCAACGTGGCCAGCCCCAGCACCGGGTTAATGGCGAGCAGCACGCCCGCCGCGGTCGCAACGCCCTTACCACCTTGGAACTTGAAGAATATCGGGAACAAATGCCCGAGAAACACGGCGATGGCCGCCAGCGCGACCGCCGTGGAATCCAGCCCGAAACGAGCGCCGAAATGCACGACGAACCACACGGGCAGCCAGCCTTTGACCGCATCGCCCAGCAGAGTCAGGATGGCGGCCAGCTTGTTGCCCGTGCGAAGGACGTTTGTCGCGCCCGGGTTACCGGAACCGTACGAACGCGGGTCGGCAAGACCCATGGCCGAACTGACAACCACAGCAAACGAGATCGAGCCGATCAGGTAAGCCACCACAGCGACAATCACATTGTTCATTGATTTCTTCTTATCTTCGGGAACGCAAGCGTGGGCAAGACTTCACGACGCGCATTCTAATCGACGCTCGCGCAACTCACGGGCGTCGCCTTCAGCAACTCGGTCAATACCGCTGGCGGGATGCTCACCAGATACCCGCGACGCCCGCCGTTCAGGTAAATCGTATCGAGTTCGAGAATGGTCGATTCGACATATACCGGCATCGTCTTTCTCGTACCGAAGGGAGACGTACCGCCGATCAGATAGCCCGAATGACGGTTCGCCACGTCCGGTTTGCACGGCTCAATGCGCTTCGCGCCCGTCTGCCGCGCGAGGTTCTTGGTAGAGACCGTTTTGTCGCCATGCATCAGCACGATCAACGGCTTTGCCTGGTCGTCCTCCATCACCAGCGTCTTCACGACACAATGCTCGTCAACACCCAACTGGCGCGCGGATTCCTCCGTTCCCCCATGGTCGACATACTCATACGGGTGCTCGCCGAATGGGACCTTGTGCCGTCGCAAAAACCGCGTCGCGGGCGTTTCGGAAACGTGTTTCGTCTTGGACATGACGGCATTGTAACGGCGCGAAAGCACGGCCACCATCGGCTGAACGGCCAATTGTGCGAGCGGATCGCATGTGGCACGATCGTTCGCAAAGGTCGTATCGACAAGGCACGAAGGATTCCGGCCCCGACGAAAGCGCAGCCTATCTAATGCAAGCCAATGTTGCCCACGACGTCCTAACCGGCGCCATCAGCAACGCCCTAAGCAGCACGGAGACTTGAGATGGAATCCATTGATGTAGATGCACTACTCGCCACGTTGCCCGCGCGCTTCTCCGAGATTCCCGCGCGCATTGCGGCGCACGATCCGCAGCATGTCGTGTTGATCGAGGATGAGCGGCGACTCGACGCGGCCGCGTTCGTGTGGGCAATCGATACAACCGCGCTTCAACTCTCGCAAGCGGGTGTGCAAGGCGGCGATCGCGTGATGATCGTCGCCGAAAACTCGGTGGCGCAGGTCGTGCTGATGTTCGCCGCAGCCAAGCTCGACGCTTGGGCGTTGCTCACCAACGCCCGATTGTCGGCAAGTGAAATCGACGCCATCCGCGATCACGCGAAACCGCGTGTGGTCGCCTTCACCGTGGAGGCGTCGAAGGACGCGGCGCATCACGCTGAACGGCTGAACGCGCAGCCGGTCGAGTCGTCCATAGGCGCATGGCATTGGGTAATCGATAAAACCGTGTCGCCCGAGCCCGTGGAAGCCGATCCGGCCCGTCAATGCGGTGCGCTGATCTACACCACCGGCACGACCGGCGCGCCGAAGGGCGTGATGCTATCGCATCGGAACCTGCTGTTTATCGCGGCGATCTCCAGTACTTTGCGACATGTAACGCCAACCGACGTGGTGTACGCCGTGCTGCCCATTTCACATGTCTATGGGCTGGCGTCGGTGTGTCTGGGCAGCTTGTACGCCGGCGCGACGCTGCGGCTGGCGTCCCGCTTCACGCCTGATGCCGTGCGGCACGCGCTCGCGGAAGAAAACGTGTCGATCTTCCAGGGCGTTCCAGCAATGCACGCGAAGCTCGTCGAACATGTCCAGACAAGCGGCACGCCCTGGCACGCGCCCGCGCTGCGCTTCGCGTATTCCGGCGGCTCGCCACTCGACGCTGCGTTGAAAGCCCGTGTCGAAGCGCTGTACAAAGTCCCCCTGCACAACGGTTATGGCATGACAGAAAGCAGTCCGACCATCTCCCAGACCATGCTGGACGCCCCGCGCGACGACTGCGCGGCGGGCGATCCGATACCAGGCATAGAACTGCGCTTCGTGGCGCTGGAAGGCGGCGACGTGCCGACAGGTGAAGTCGGCGAGTTGTGGGTGCGCGGGCCGAACGTGATGCTTGGCTACTACCGCAATGAGGCGCAGACGCGTGCGACCGTGACCGAGGACGGATGGTTGCGAACCGGCGATCTTGCACGGCTGGCGGCGGACGGCGCGCTGCATATTGTCGGACGTAGCAAGGAATTGATCATCCGTTCGGGCTTCAACGTCTATCCTGCTGAAGTCGAGAACGTGCTGAACTCACATCCTGAGGTGCTTCAATCGGCGGTGATCGGGCGGCCGGTCGAGGGCAACGAGGAAGTGATTGCGTTCGTCGAATTGCTCCCGTCGGTGCATACGCTGCCCGCCGATCTGGATGCATGGTGCGCGGCGCGGCTCGCTCCCTACAAACGCCCGGCCGAGATCCGGGTGCTGGCGGCGCTGCCGGCGGCATCGACGGGAAAGGTGTTGAAGCACAAGCTCCGCGACGCGCTTTGAATGCTTCTAGCCGCGAGGATGATGCTCGCGATGCAGCGTCTTCAATCGCTCGCGCGCGACGTGAGTATAGATTTGCGTGGTTGAGATATCGGTGTGACCGAGCAGCAATTGCACCACGCGTAGATCGGCGCCGTGATTCAGCAAATGGGTGGCAAATGCATGACGCAGCGTGTGCGGCGAGAGCGGCGCGCGCACGTCGCCGGTGAGTGCGTGGCGCTTGATGATGTTCCAGAATTGCTGGCGCGTCATGCCTTCGCCGCGCGTGGTGACGAAGAGCGCATCAGCGGCGCGTTGCCCGAGCAAAGCCGGACGCGACTCGCGCAAATAACGCTCGATCCAGTCGTGCGCGGTCTGGCCAAACGGGATGAGGCGCTCCTTCGATCCCTTGCCCATCACGCGTACGACGCCCTCGTTCAAGCCGACTTCCACCGTCTTCAACGTCACCAGTTCGGTCACGCGCAGGCCGCTCGCGTACATCAGCTCCAGCATCGTGCGGTCGCGAAGACCCAGCGCGGTGTCCACGTCGGGTGCGTGCAACAGCGCTTCGACCTGGGCTTCGTTCAAGGTCTTGGGAAAACGCGGCGCCTGCTTGGCCGAGCGCAATTTCAACGTGGGGTCTCCCAGCACGCGATGTTCCCGCATGGCCCACGCGTAGTAGCGGCGGAAAACCGATAGGCGGCGATTCGCGGACGTGGCCTTGTCAGCCCGACGCGCGGCCATATAGCCGTTCATGTCGGCCTCGGTGGCGGTATCGACGGTGCCGCCCCGCGTCTTCGACAACCATTGTGCAAAGAGCCTCAAGTCCCGCCGATAAGCCTCCAGCGAGTTTTTCGCGAGGCCGTGTTCGAGCCACAATGCGTCGCAGAACATATCGATCGACGCCGTGCTCGACACCAGTTCCTGCGCGGGTTTCTCGTCGATCGCTTCAGTCAATTCCATCGAGCCTTCCTTCTTCAAGTAACGCCCAGTCGATATGTTCGCGCACCAGTTCCGACGCGTCGGCGGCGCGCTCACGCAGCGCGGTCCGAATAGCCAGGCGCTCGTCGGGCTTGAGTGTAGGCGAACGCAGCGCATTGCCCATCGCTACTGCGATATTGCGCAACCATCGCTCATGTCCGATACGACGAATCGCGCTGCCCTGCATGCGTTCGTCGAACTCTTGCGCGCTCCACCCGAACAGTGCCACAAGCGACGCACGGTCGAGCCCATGCCTCACGTCGAAATCCGCGACCGGTGAGGCCTGTGCAAACTTGTTCCACGGGCAAACAAGCTGGCAATCGTCGCAGCCATAGACGCGGTTGCCGATCAACGGCCGCAGCTCTTCCGGAATGCTGCCCTTAAGCTCGATCGTCAGGTACGAGATACAGCGCCGGGCGTCCACGCGATACGGCGCGACGATCGCGCCCGTCGGACACACGTCGATACAGCGCGTGCAGCTTCCGCAATGCGAGCCATCATGTTCGGGCGCGCTCTCGGGATTCGCGATGGCGTCGGGAGGCAGCGGAATATCGACCAGAATCTCGCCGATGAAAAACAGCGAACCCGCGTCGCGTTGCAAGAGCAGCGTGTGCTTGCCACGCCAGCCGACACCCGCCTTTTGCGCCAGCGCGACTTCCAGAACGGGGGCTGAATCCGTGAACACGCGATATCCGTAGGCGCCGATCGCCGCTTCGATCCGCTCAGCCAGTTGCTGCAAACGTCCGCGCAATACCTTGTGATAGTCGCGGCCTCGCGCGTATATCGAAACGACCGCGGCGGCTGGGTCGTCGATTCGCGCCCATTCGATTGCGCGCCAATCAGATGCCTTAGCCGATGCCTGATCGTCGGCTGTCGCGGTACTTTCGTGGACCTTGCCGTTGAGTGTCGATGCCGGCAAGTAGGCCATTCGAATCGTAATAACTCGTCGCGTGCCGGCCACAAGCTCGGCTGGCCTTGCGCGTTTCATCGCATGTTTGGCCATATAATCCATCTCGCCGTGATAGCCTGCTTCGAGCCACGAGGCTAGGCCTTCTTCGGCATCCGTCAAGTCGGCGTCGCTGATGCCGACCGCACCGAAACCCAACTCGCGCCCCCAAGCTTTGATGTGTTGCGCGAGTTCAGCGAGCGCGTCTGCGTCGTCCTCGCCGAAGTCGCGCACAAGGTCACGCGTGTTCACGGCGACGTCGTTTGACGCGCTGATGCGCTTCGCTGGGTGTTCCGGCAATCGGTTCATCACGACATTTTACGAGAATGCCCGACACCCCCGCCCGTTCAATTGCAAACCCGCTCGCTTCGTTGCTGAAACGCCGCTTCGACCTTCCCGACGAAGACGCGACGCTTGCCTTTGGCGGCCGTTTCGCGCTGGCTCTTGCGCATATCAAGCGCACTTTGGGCGAACGATTCCCCGGCTTGCAGGTGCAGTTGATCGGCGATCTCGGCGCGGGCAAGACGACCCTGGTGCGCGCGACACTGCGTGCCCTCGGTCACGCGGGTCGCGTGCGCAGTCCCACTTACACACTCGTCGAGCCCTACTCACTTGCAACCGATCTGGGTCCGCTCGACGTCTATCATTTCGATCTCTATCGCTTTGTCGACCCGGCCGAATGGGCCGATGCGGGCTTCCGCGAATACTTCGATACGGGCGCGATCTGTCTCGTCGAGTGGCCGCAAAAGGCTGGCGGGCTCCTCGGCGTACCGGACCTCGAATTCACGCTTGAACCGGAAGGTGAAGGCCGCGTGCTCATCGCACGGGCGTTTAGCGAAACAGGAAAGACATGTCTCGAAAGTTGTTGATCAAGCCGTTTCAGTCGATCGAATCGACCGCGACGGCGTCGCATAACTGGCGGCGCCGCCAAGTCCTGCGCGCCGGTGCGTCAACCATAGCGCTCGCGCTGCTCGGACCCAAGCTTGCATACGCCAGTTCGGTGCTCGGCGTACGCGTCTGGCCGGCCCGCGATTACACGCGGGTCACGATCGAGTCCGATCAGCCCCTGCAAATCAATCAGCAACTGCTGCAGGCTCCAGACCGTCTCGTCGTTGACCTGAACGGACTGGACCTCGACGAGGCGTTGAAGGATCTCGTCTCAAAGATCACGCCGAACGATACGCAGATCCAGTCGGTGCGCATCGGACAATACCAGCCGCACGTGGTACGCATGGTGTTCGACCTGAAGGGATCGGTAAAGCCACAAGTGTTCACGCTGGGGCCGATCGGAAGCTATAAATACAGGCTGGTGTTCGATCTGTATCCCGCCGTCGCGCCCGATCCGCTGATGGATTTGCTAGCCCAGTCCGAGCGCAAGCAGCAGACGCTGGACCAGACCGACCCCAATCCGGCGCAACCGCCAGCCACGCTGAGCGGCCCGGCGACGCCGCCGCCGAAAACAGCCCTCGCCGATACCACCGACGACTTCTTCCAGAAGTACGCGCAGAACAGCGCGACCGACTTGCCGCGCGCACCCGCGCCGTTCGTGCCACCGGTCGGCGCGCCTGCCGTTCCGTTGGCGAGACCCAGGCCTGTCATCAAGCCGGCGCCGCCCGTTGCCATCGCGAAACAGGACGATTCGTCAAGCACATCGGACACCGACGACTACGGCTTCGCCAATCCGAAAAGCAACAAGCCGGGCACGACTCGCCTGCTGACCGTTGCTATCGACCCGGGACATGGCGGCGAAGATCCGGGAGCGATCGGCGCCGGCGGCACTTACGAGAAGCACATTGCGCTCGATGTCGCCAAGAAACTGCGCGCCAAGATCGACGCGCAGCCGAACATGCGCGCAATGATGACCCGCGACGCCGACTTCTTCGTGCCGCTCAACGTGCGCGTGCAAAAGGCTCGTCGCGTGGGCGCGGATCTGTTCGTATCCATTCACGCGGACGCGTTCACCACGCCCGAGGCACGCGGTTCGTCCGTGTTCGCGTTGTCCGATCATGGCGCTTCTAGCGCGGCGGCGCGCTGGATGGCCAACAAGGAAAACTCGTCCGATTCCATTGGAGGGATCAACGTGTCGACGCAGGACGCGAGCGTCAACCGCGCACTTTTCGACATGTCGACCACCGCGCAAATTCGCGACTCGATGCGCTACGGCAACTTCGTGTTGAACGAGATCGGGGACATCAACAAGCTGCACAAGGGATCCGTGGAACAAGCCGGCTTCGCTGTGCTGAAAGCTCCCGATATCCCTTCGATCCTCGTGGAAACCGCATTCATCAGCAATCCGGAAGAGGAACAGCGCCTGAACGACGACGCATACCGCGACAAGATGGCCAATGCGATCATGAAGGGCATCAAGCGATACTTTGCAGCAAATCCGCCGCTCGCCAAGAGCAGGATGACGTAGTGCACAACCGCAGGATGACGTATTGATCAACCGCCCGTCGCGCTGGAAACCTAGCGCGCGGCGGACGTCAACCGACGCGCGAGCTGCCCGCCGAACACGTTCACCACGAGTCCGGCCATGACCAGCACCGCGCCCAGCATCTGGACCGGACTCAAGCCTTCGTCGAGCAGCAAGGCGGCAGAGACCAGCCCGACAATCGGCACGAGTAGCGAGAACGGCGCAACCTGGCTTGCCGGATATCGCGCCAGCAACTTCCCCCACAACGTGTAGCCCATCATGGTCGCGACAAACGCGAGGTAGACGATCGCCGCGACGGATGTCAGCGAAATGGTCGACAAGCTGGCCTCGATACGTCCCGGTCCTTCCAGCATCAACGAAAGCGCGAGGAATGGCAGAGGCGGAATGAGGCTCGCCCATACGACCAGCGACAGCAAATCGACCTTGCCCATCCGCTTCGTGATGACGTTGCCCATCCCCCACATGCACGCAGCCCCCAACGTGAGCACGAAGCCGGCGGCGGTCATTGCGTGGCCGCCTTCAATGCCGATCACGGCCAGCCCGCATGCGGCGACCAGCAAGCCCAAGATATTCGGCACGCGAACCCGCTCGCCAAGAATCACCGCCGCGAAAATCAGGGTGGCGAACGCCTGCGCCTGCAGGACGAGCGAAGCGAGGCCTGCGGGCATGCCGACCGACATGGCATAGAAAAGCAGCGCGAACTGGCCGAGCGAAATAGTTGCGCCATAGGCGAACAGCCATCGAAACGCGATGGCCGGGCGCTTGACGAAAAACACGGCCGGGAAAGCGACCAACGCAAAGCGCAACGCGCCGAGAAGCATGGGCGGCACGCCGTGCAGGCCAACTTTGATGACGACGAAGTTCACCCCCCAGACAAGAATGACAATCAACGCGGACAACAAATCCTTGGGCGACATCGCCATCTCCGTGAGTTTTTTCAAAGGGCACGTAAATCGAATCCAGACGGGTACTTTAGCGGACGATGGCTGCAAACGGGCTTCATAAACTTACGGCATGGGCCATTCGGACGAGGCAAAAAAAACACTCGACATCGTCCCCCTGTCGGGCGTTACTTTGCCCGCTCCGCTGAAAACGGTTGCAGCATCGGCCTGATGGCCTAGGGGCCCGAATCGTTTGTGTGCTTCCTGACTACGCCCAGTAGAATCAGGTTTCCGAGTACGCAATCCAGGGCGTTCAAATGTCTTCAACGATCGAAGCGTTTCTCAAGCCGCATCAACACGACATCGGAAACCTCATCGTCCGGCGCGTGTTGCCTTCGGCTGCCGTCCGAACTGTCGGGCCGTTCATCTTCTTCGACCACATCGGTCCCGCTACGCTCATGCCCGGAGTGGGAATCGACGTGCGCCCGCATCCGCACATCGGCCTCGCGACCGTAACGTATCTATTCGAAGGCGCGATCATGCACCGCGACAGCATCGGTTCAGTACAGAAGATCACGGCCGGCGACGTGAACTGGATGACGGCGGGCCGCGGCATCGTGCATTCGGAACGCACGCCCGACGAAGAGCGCGCGACGGGCCAGAAAATGCACGGTATCCAGACGTGGGTTGGATTGCCCACGAAGGACGAGGAAGTCGCGCCGTCGTTCGAACATCATGCGGCTGCTACGCTGCCGCAAATCGACCGCGACGGTGTCAAGCTTCGCGTGATCGCCGGTAGCGCGTTCGGGCAAACGGCGCCCACCGTTACGTTCTCGCCCACGCTCTACGTGGCGGCTGAGTTTTCGGCGGACAGCGCCGTGACGCTCGATACCGAACACGAGGAACGTGGGGTCTACCTGCTGGAAGGGGATCTGAGCGTCGACGGGAGTGTGTTGCCTGAAGGCCAGATGGCCGTGTTGAAGACAGGTTTTCCGGTCGATCTGCGCAGCACGAACGGTGCGATCGCGATGGTGCTCGGCGGCGCGCCGCTGGACGGCCATCGGTTCCTGGAATGGAATTTCGTGTCGAGTTCAAGGGAGAAAATCGAGGCCGCCAAGATCGCCTGGAGCGAGCAGCGTATCGGCCACGTTCCCGGCGAAACCGAGTTCATTCCGTTGCCGCCGCCCCGCCCTTAGTCGAACGCGCCTGAAGCTTAATGGATGGCCGGACGCGGGCGCGACCTTGAACTCCGCTGTCGTGCCCCAAAATAATGGCTCATCGCTACGCGTATTTGGAGGAAGACCATGGACACAACTCTCGCCACGTTCGAACAAGATGTAATCACCGCGTCCACGCTCGCGCCGGTGCTCGTGGACTTTTGGGCGCCGTGGTGCGGTCCGTGCAAGACGCTCGGCCCAATGCTCGAGCGACTCGAAGCGGAAGGCGCGGGCAAGTGGAAGCTTGTGAAGGTGAATGTCGATGAAAATCAGGAGCTGGCGCAACACTTCCAGGTGCGCAGCATTCCGCACGTTATCGCGTTTGCGGACGGCCACGCCGTCGACCAGTTCATTGGCGTGCTGACGGAAGGCCAGTTGCGGGAGTTCATCGAGAAACTGGTGCCAGATGGCGCCGAAGCCGAGCGTCGCGCGGCGCATCTGGCCTATGCAGCGGGCGAAAAGCTCCAGGCAATCGATCACATCAAAAACAGTCTCGCGCTTGATCCGGGCTACGACGACGCGCGGCTGGACCTGATCGAATGGCTGTTAGCGGCCAATCGCATCGACGAAGCGCGCGACGAGGACAAGCTGCTTTCGCCGAAAACCACGCAGGGAATCGACACTCGCTATAACGCGTTGAAAACGGAACTGGACGCGGCGGACGCCGCCGCTGCCCTCCCGCCCGCCGATGCGCTTATCGCTGCCGTAACCGCGAACCCCGACGACCTTGAGGCGCGATTCGCACTGGCCAACCGCCTGATTGCGGGTCGCGATTTCGACGGTGCGCTGGAACATTTGTTCGCGATCGTGACGCGCGACCGCGCTTTCATGGACGACGTGGGGCGCAAGACAATGCTGTCGGTTTTCGCGCTCGCCGCGCACCAGCCTGAGGTGGTATCGCATTGGCGCCGCAAACTGAGTTCAGCGATGAACTGAGCTTGCGCAACGTCCGCGCAAGGTTTTTGACGGTGTTAAAAACTAGCGCGCGAAGGAAGCAGGAAGCAGATGAAAAATGGCCGCTCTAACCGAGCGGCCATTTTTTCTACCGTTTTCATATCAGCTTGGCTAAGTCCCTTAAAACATAAGCGACGGCTGCAAATCCGAAACTTGCCGTCACGCAGACACTCGATCCAAAGCCCGCGCAATTGAGTCCCACCGGCCCGACATGAATTGGCGCGGCGTCCGCGTCTCCAGCTTCTTCGCTGATATCGCGCACGGGCGCATCGGGATAAATCAGCGGTTCGTCGGAATACACCGCGCTCACCTTGAATTTCGCTTTCGGCCCGCGCGGAAAACCGTGGTGCTTGCGCAACTGGCCGCGAACTTTTGAAAGCAATGGGTCCTGGATCGTCAGGGCAAGATCGTCGATACGAATCCGCGTCGGATCCAATTGCCCGCCCGCGCCGCCGATAGTAATCAACTTCTGGTTGTGCTCCACGCACCACGCGATCAACGCCGTTTTGGTCCGCACGCTGTCGATTGCATCGATAACGAAATCGAAACCGCCGCCCAGCACGGTGTCGAAGTTGGCCGGTTCGACGAAATCCTCGACCTCGGTCACCTGGCAAGCAGGATCGATCAACCGGATGCGCTCGGCCATCGCGCTGACCTTCGCCTTGCCGTAATTGCCGTCAAGTGCATGCACCTGGCGATTCGTATTGCTTTCGGCCACGTTGTCCAAGTCAATCAGCGTGAGTCGCCCGATTGCGTTACGTGCCAGCGCCTCAACTGCCCACGATCCCACGCCGCCGATTCCGATCACCGCAACGTGCGCGCGCTCGAACGCAGCCAGTCCGGCTGCGCCATACAAGCGCGCGACGCCACCAAAGCGGCGTGCGCGGTCAGCGGGTTCAAACTCCGGCGTAGCGGAGGTAAGATTGATGGCATCAGGGGCCAAGCTGTTCATAGTCGATTTGCGGAGCGTGCAACAAGAAAAAAGCGAGTGGCCAAAAGCCGCGCTGACGCGCTATTGCAACGATAGAAGCAGTAGTGAGCAGGTTTTCGCTTAATTGCGTATTCTGCCTTATCGACGGTCGACTCGTGGAAGCGACCCAGCGACATTGAAAGCTTAATGAAACCAACCAGTGGAGTGCAAGACTTTTCTTGAATCGCGTCGAAAATCAACTCAAAGCACGAAATCGACGTTTATAGAGCGGTGAAGCCCAGGATTTGTCGTCCTTGGATATACTGATGCGACTGAAGCGTTTGCATAAAAAATGACCTCCCTCGCTGATCTTCGTAAGAATTATTCCATCGGATCGCTCGACACATCCGACGTGGATGCCGATCCGATTCGACAATTCGAAAAGTGGTTCGCACAGGCGCTCGACGCTCAGTTACCCGAACCGAATACCATGACCCTCGCCACGGTCGACGAGCGCGGCCGCCCCTCGGCGCGCATCGTCTTGATCAAGGGCATCGACGAACGCGGGATCGTTTTCTACACGAACTACGAAAGCCGCAAGGGTCGTGAGCTCGCCGCCAACCCCGCCGCGAGCCTGCTGTTTTACTGGATCGAACTTGAGCGCCAAGTGCGCTTCGAAGGCTCCGTCGTCAAGACTAGCGCCGAAGAAAGCGATGCTTACTATGCGTCGCGCCCGCTGAACTCGCGCATAGGCGCCTGGGCGTCGGCGCAGAGTGAGGTGATTGAAAGCCGCGCGGTGCTCGAAGCCCGCGAGCGCGAAATCATCGCGCAATACGGCGACCACCCGCCGCGCCCACCATTCTGGGGCGGCTTCCGGCTTGTCCCCGACACCATCGAATTCTGGCAGGGCCGCCCGTCACGGTTGCATGACCGCGTCCGGTACACCCGCGGCACCCGCAGCAGCACACACAACACGCGTAACGAAACCGATCAAGTGGAAATCGGCCAGCAATGGCAGATCGCCCGACTATCGCCGTAGCAAGATCTCGACGCATCGCCAGGTTCCTCGCGAACCGGCACGACTGAACCGACCCGCGCCAAAACGCGTTTCGTGGCGGTGTGTCCGGGGCAAGCCAGGCCTGTGCGAAGCGGTCGAATGATCTTGGCACGCGTGCAGCACCAGCGACCCGTTTGGCTTCATTTCATCTGAGCGCGGAGAGACAAGCATGTTCTGGGAGAAAAAACTGACGCAGTGGGTGCAGGACGTTCGCAACCGGGCCAACCTGCCCGCACGCCTCGTCCTGTGGGATGGGCAGCAACACGACTTCGGCAGCTTCGCGGCGCCGCAAGTCACGCTACATGTGAAGAGCGCGACCGCGTTGCCTTATCTGCTAGAGCCGAGTCTCGATAATCTCGGCGAAGCCTATGTCAAAGGAAAGATCGACATTGAAGGCAAGCTGTCGGACATCATCAACATCAGTTATGGACTGGCCAAAAGCACGGTCACGAGCGCCGGCAAGCTGGCGCGTGTGCGGCGCTACTTCAATCACACGAAGGCGTCGGACAAGAAAGCCATCCAGTACCACTACGATGTATCGAACGAGTTCTACCAGCTCTGGCTCGACGAGAACATGGTGTACTCCTGTGCGTATTTCGAGAACGGCGACGAAGACCTCGCGACAGCGCAGATCAAGAAGATCGACCACATTCTCACCAAGATCCAGTTGCAGCCCGGCCAGCGCCTGCTCGATATCGGCTGCGGCTGGGGCGCGCTCGTCCTGCGGGCAGCTCAAAAATTTGGCGCGCAATGCGTGGGCGTGACGCTTTCGCAGAACCAGTTCGATCTCGCTACCAAGCGCGTGAAGGACGCCGGGCTTGAGGGCAAGATCGAAATCCGGCTGCAGGATTATCGCGACGTGCAAGGCCAGTTCGACCGGATCACGAGCGTCGGCATGTTCGAGCACGTCGGTCGCAAGAATCTGCCCGGTTACTTCGGCAGGGTCCACGATCTGCTGACGGACGACGGCATCGCGATGAACCACGGCATCACATCGACCGACTTCAACAGCGGCGAAACGGCGCTGGGCGGCGGCGAATTCATCGACAGATATGTCTTCCCGGACGGCGAATTGCCGCATATCGGGCTTGCGCTCCAGGCGTTGCAGGAAGGCGGCCTCGAAGCCGTCGATGTGGAAAGCCTGCGTCGCCACTATGCCCGCACGCTCGATATCTGGGCGGAAAATTTCGAGGCGAGGTCGGAGCAGGCGAAGAAGCTCGTCGACGATGAAAAATTCCGCATCTGGCGCGTATATCTGGCGGGTTGTGCTTATGCGTTCGAGAACGACGAGGTGTCGATTTATCAGATCGTTTGCCGCAAAGCCGGGCGTAGTGCGAAGACACTGCCGCGGTCACGCAGATATATGTACGAGAAGGCGCTCTGATTCCGGCATCGGGTGCCGATAGCGATTCGACCGCGGCGGGTGACGAACCGGCTGCGGTTGATTCCTGCGCGCGGACCGCCGAGACCGAGGACGCAGGCGCCGCCTTGAAGCAGCCCGATCTGTTCGGTGAGACGGGCACAACGAGTGGACCGGACGCAACGGACGCGCCCGAGGCCAAGCCCCCTGCACCGACTTCACGCACAAAATCCCGCGGCGTCCTTCCTGCGCCCGCCGCGCCCGAACTCCACGCTCTAGCTGCCCGCCTGCCCGATTCGATTCATCTCGGCCCGTCGACCTGGTCGTTTCCCGGGTGGCGCGACCTTGTCTACGGCGACGACTATTCGTCGGCCAAACTTTCCCGCGATGGCCTCGGCGCACTCAGCGCGCACCCGTTGCTGCGTTGTGTGTCCATCGACCGTTCGTTCTACGGGCCGTTATCGGTGGGCGAATACGCCCGCTTCGCGAACCAGGTGCCGGAGCACTTCCGGTTTATCGTGAAAGCGCCGTCGTCGGTCACCGACGCCACCGTGCGCGGCAATAAAGGCGTTCCTGCCGGCGATAACCCCGCGTTTCTTGACGCGCGCATCGCCATCGACGAATTCGTGCAACCTTGTATAAGCGGGCTGGGCGCCAAGGCCGGTGCGCTCGTATTTCAGATTTCGCCGTTGCCCGACGCGCTGGTCGTCGATCCGTCGGCGTTCCTTGAACGGCTTTGCGCATTCCTCAAGGCGTTGCCGCCCTTGCCCGGCGAAACTTGCTACGCCGTCGAGTTGCGCGACGCCGTGATGCTGACGCCGCGCTTCGTCCGCGTGCTACGTGAGTCGAACGTACGGTATTGCGTCGGCATCCACGCGCGCATGCCCGATCCGCGCCGGCAAGCGAAGGCGCTGGCATTGCTCGATGAAGGCGGCCTCGGACCGCTGATTGTGCGCTGGAGCCTGCATGGCGGCTTCAAATACGAGCAGGCGAAGGCGAAGTACGAGCCGTTCGACCAGCTCGTCGATGAAGACCCTGACACGCGCGCAGCGCTCGCCGAACTGGCCGTGCGCTATGCGCTGGGCGGCCAGCCCGTGCTGATCGCGGCGAACAACAAGGCCGAAGGGTCGGCGCCGCTCACGTGCATCGCGCTGGCAAAGGCAATGGCCGTGCTGTTTGCGCCCAAATAAAAAACGGGCCGCGTTTTCACGAAGCCCGTTTTTCTCAAAACCCCTTCAAAACACCCCTACCGCCTCAAGCGATGTGCGAACTTCTGCCGAAATTTCGCCACCTTCGGTGCGACCACGAAGGCGCAATATCCCTGATTCGGATGTTGCTCGAAGTAGTTCTGGTGGTAATCCTCGGCCGGAAAGTAGTTGCCGTTCAGGGGCGTGACTTCGGTGACGATCTTGCCATCGAAAATCCCGTCCTTCTGCAATTGATCGATCGTTTCCAGCGCGATTTTCCGCTGCTCGTCCGAGTGCGTAAAAATAGACGATCGATACTGCGTGCCGACGTCGTTGCCTTGGCGATTAAGTTGCGTCGGATCGTGCGTCGCGAAGAAAATTTCAAGAACTTCGCCGTATCCGATCACGGACGGATCGAAGTCTACTTTGATCACTTCAGCGTGTCCGGTTGTGCCGTCGCAAACCTGCTCGTACGACGGATTTTTCGCGTGGCCTCCGGCATAGCCTGATTCCACCGCCAACACGCCATCTACCCCTAGGAATACCGCTTCGGTGCACCAAAAACATCCACCGCCGATGGTCGCGGTTTCGCGCTCGGCCTTTTCGTCATGTTGCGTCATGCTGGCTCCTGGTTCGCGTTTCGCACGGCATCAAATATGGGCGAAACCCCTGTCAATCAACTTAGTGAGCTTACTGGGTTTTTAATGGCCGCGTCGCGCGTGAGGCTTTTCCCACGGTGGATCCGGATTCTAATCCGCTAGAATTGCAAACAAACCCTAATCTTCCGATGACTTCGAAATCCGTCCATCTGGCAATCCGCACGCCCTTTTGACAGCTTTCGCCGCTCCAGTCGAAAACGAACAACTTGCCCGATGACCCGCGCCAATCCACCGAATTTCGATAACCTTGCTTTCCGCGATGCCCTCAGCCAGTTCGCCACGGGCGTCACGGTCATCACCACGCGCGCCGCATCCGGCGAACTGATTGGCATAACCGCCAGTTCTTTCAATTCCGTTTCGCTTGATCCACCGCTGGTTTTGTGGAGCCTTTCGACCAACTCGGCGTCGATGCCTGTCTTTCAGGCGAATAGTCACTATGTGGTGAATGTGCTCGCGGCGTCGCAGGTCGACCTGTGCAAACGTTTCGCGACGGTCAAGGGCGACCGCTTTGCCGGTGTGTCACACGCAGCCGGCGATACGGGCATGCCTGTGCTCAATGGGGCGCTTGCGTGGTTCGAATGCCACAACCGCAGCCGCTATCAGGAAGGCGATCACGTGATTTTCGTGGGTCAGGTCGAACGGTGTGGGGTGCATCCGGATGCGGCTAAGATCTCCCCGCTCGTATTCCAGGCGGGACTGTTTCATACGCTTGGGACGCTAGACCAGTGAGTGAGGGGCTCGTGGTGGTTCCGCAAGCAGAGCCGCCACCTCAATAAAACCCCCGTTCAATTCGTACGGTCGATCAGCGCCACCGGCACACCGGTTTCGTCCTTCATGGTCTGGAGTACGATGTTCGAGCGGATGTCAATCACGCCCGGCGCCTTATAAAGCTTGCTGAGGATGAAGTCGGAATAATGCTTCAGGTTGTAAGCGAGCACGCGTAGCACGTAATGGGTGTCGCCCGTCACAACAAACGCGCCCACCACTTCCGGCCATTCCCGCACCGCGTCCGCAAATTTCTCGTGCCAGTTTTCCTGATCGTTGCGCATCGACACGTGGACAAACGCCTCCAACTCCACGCCGAGTCGTTCACGGTCGAGACACGCGCGATAACTCGCGATTACCCCTTCTTCTTCCAGTAGCCGCATCCGGCGTAGGCAAGCCGAAGGCGATAGCGAAATTCGCTCCGCCAAATCGAGGTTGCTGATGCGTCCATCCTCTTGCAGCACCGATAAAATTCGGCAATCCGTTGCGTCCAGCGAGAACCCGGTCATTTTTTTGTCCCCCTGCGGCTGTTTGGTCGAATTATGTTCTAAGACCAATTTTTTGGGGAGCTTATTTATAAATCGCG
Organism: Caballeronia sp.; assembly: GCF_049581465.1. Lineage (GTDB taxonomy): Bacteria > Pseudomonadota > Gammaproteobacteria > Burkholderiales > Burkholderiaceae > Caballeronia. The sequence continues at coordinate 25,655 of NZ_JBAUSA010000672.1, forward strand.
TTTTTACGCCTTTATGCGTATTTCGATCTAATTTAGTCGCCGGAACGACTTATTTTGGGCGCGAGGCCTTTGCCAGCGCGGCCGTTCAGGCCAGTCGCCCAGCCAATGCGCGCAGCTTTGGACCAATGACTTCGCGGAAATAAACGTCATCCATTGAGGACGCCGGCCCGCTGCTGCTCAATACCAACCACTGCCCGTTGCGGACATCGCGTAGTGGCACCGCAATCGCATTCACGTCCTCGTGCCAGTCGCGAAACGAATAGCAACAGCCATCGCGGGCAAAATCCGCGATTGATTCCCGCGCCGCCTCGACCAGACGCGCACCGTCCTTTCCCGCCGCCGTGGCAAGTTCCTGTAACAGCGCCGCGCACACGTCCGGTTCCTGCACGGCCAGATAGGCGCGACCCATGGAACTCGTCAGCATGGACAACCGGGAACCAGGCGCGAGGCCCAGGGTTAGCGCGGTTTCACTGCGGATCGTCTCCAGATAGATCATGTCGAGGCCATCGCGACAACCCAGCGAAACCGCCGCCCCAATCTCCCGCGCCAACGCCCGCATGTGCGGTCGGGCAAGTTCCAGCGCATCAACGCCGGCGAGCAATGTGAACCCTAGCGACAACACACCAGTATCGAGCGCATATTTACCCGCAGGTTCATCGAACCGAAGATAGCCAAGCGTAGTCAGCGTATATACCAGCCGATTCACGGTCGCTTTCGCCAAGCCCGTCCTTTCAACGAAATCGCGATTGCCCAACAAGGTCTCGCCCGGACGAAAGACACGTAGAAGCGAAAGTCCGCGAGCTAAAGCAACGACGAACTTCCGCTCATCGATACCCTCGGGTACATCGGAATTCGGATTGAAGTTCAGTGGCATCGAATGCTACACTCAAGTGCGATTTGCAAAACATTGTTCCGCAGAGCGGAACTAAAGTCAAGTCCGAAAGTTCGTTGAAAGCTCGTTAATGGAAGGGAAACAGGAGAAGAGACATGGCCGATACCGCCCGCTTCAATTGGGAAGATCCGTTGCTGCTCGACCAGCAACTTAGCGACGAAGAACGCATGATCCGCGACGCTGCGCACGCGTACGCGCAAGACAAGCTGCAGCCGCGCGTGCTCGAGGCTTTTCGCAACGAACACACCGACGTCGCGATCTTTCGCGAAATGGGCGAACTCGGCTTGCTCGGCCCGACTATCCCGGAACAGTACGGCGGTCCGGGCCTTAATTACGTGAGCTACGGGCTGATCGCGCGCGAAGTGGAACGCGTCGATTCGGGTTATCGATCGATGATGTCCGTGCAATCGTCGCTCGTGATGGTGCCTATCAACGAGTTCGGCAGCGACGCCCAAAAACAAACGTACTTGCGAAAGCTGGGAAGCGGCGAGTGGATCGGCTGTTTCGGACTCACCGAACCGAACGCCGGCTCCGATCCGGCAAGCATGACAACGCGCGCCAAAAAGGTCGATGGCGGTTTTTCGATGTCAGGCCAGAAAACGTGGATCTCCAATTCACCGATCGCCGATGTATTCGTCGTGTGGGCGAAACTCGAAGAGGACGGACAGGACCAGATTCGCGGCTTCATCCTCGAAAAGGGCTGGAAGGGTTTGAGCGCCCCGAAGATTCACGGCAAAGTCGGGCTAAAAGCGTCGATCACCGGCGAAATCGTGATGGATGAAGTCTTCGTTCCCGAAGAGAACATGCTCCCCAACGTCCGTGGTCTAAAAGGACCGTTCACGTGCTTGAATTCCGCGCGATACGGCATTGCGTGGGGCGCGCTCGGTGCGGCTGAAGCGTGCTGGCACATGGCGCGGCAATACACGCTCGACCGCAAGCAGTTCGGCCGGCCGCTCGCCGCCAACCAGCTTATCCAGAAGAAACTTGCCGATATGCAGACCGAAATCACGCTGGGATTGCAAGGCGTTTTGCGACTTGGCCGTATGAAGGACGAAGGAACGGCTGCGGTCGAGATCACGTCGATCATGAAGCGCAATTCCTGCGGAAAGGCGCTGGACATTGCGCGGCTCGCGCGCGACATGCTCGGCGGAAATGGGATTTCCGACGAATTCGGCATCGCGCGCCACTTGGTGAACCTGGAAGTCGTGAACACCTATGAAGGCACGCACGATATTCACGCGCTGATTCTTGGCCGTGCACAGACGGGGATTCAAGCGTTTTTCTGAGGTTTTCTGGTTGGCCGTTCGTGGCCTGACTCAAGCAAAAAAGCCAACGCCTTGCGGCGTTGGCTTTTTTGCTTGGTTTTTTGCTGGAGTCAGGTCCAGCGGTTGAGGCACCCGCTATTTGTTCGGTTGCGGCGTCAACCGCAAATACGGACGCACCGCCTTGAACCCCTTTGGAAACTTGCGCTTGATCTCTTCCGGGTCTTGCAGGGACGGCACGATCACCACGTCGTCGCCCTGCTTCCAATTGGCAGGCGTCGCGACCTGATGGCTGTCGGTGAGTTGCAAAGAGTCGATTACACGCAGGATTTCATCGAAGTTCCGACCCGTGCTCGCCGGATAAGTAATCGTCAGGCGCAGCTTTTTCTGCGGATCGATGACGAACAGCGACCGCACAGTCAACGTGGCATTCGCGTTCGGATGGATCATGTCATACAGTTCCGACACCTTGCGGTCGCCATCGGCCAGGATCGGAAAGCCGACATTCGCGGCCTGCGTTTCATTGATGTCCTTGATCCATTCCTTGTGCGATTCCACGCTATCCACCGACAACGCAATCGCCTTTACATTGCGCTTCTCAAACTCGTCCGCGAGCTTTGCGGTCAGTCCGAGTTCGGTCGTGCACACCGGCGTGAAATCCGCTGGATGCGAAAAAAGCACGCCCCAGCTGTCACCCAGCCATTGGTGAAACCGGATACGGCCGACACTGGAATCCTGTTCGAAATCCGGCGCTATATCGCCGAGATGCAAGCTCATAATGTGTCTCCTCGAAGCGTTGGACCGCGATGCACGTAGATATACGTGACAGCGCGGGCTGGTGTCGACTGAACCGGCTGGCCGTTTTTGCGGGCGCAGCGCGATCGGACGGAACGCTAGCATACGGGACTAAACCCGCTCGGCTAACGAACATTCCGTTAGATACACATGCGAATTTGTAATTTTTCAACGTCGACGGAAGTTTTTGCGGGCCAGATCGGCGTGGTACTTTATCGGATGCTTATCCCGCCAGGGCGTCCCTCCGCTGTTTGAGCGCCTGCGTAGCATCAGGAACAAAAACTGCAGGAAGCACTCGGCGCGCATGGCTGCCAATTGACGGCTGCATCTTTGGTACGATTCGCATAGCCCCGGCGATTGGGGCCATCAACGTCAGAAATCAATAAGGAGCGATTCATGTCGGATATCAAAACCGTTCTCGCAGACGCCGAAGACCTGTTGAAGCAGGCCGCAAGCGCCACTGGCGAGCGTGCATCCGAGTTGCGCGAGACCGCTCTGAGCCGCTTGAAGCAAGCGAAAGAAAAGGCTGCCGACGCACAGGTCGTGGTGATCGAAAAGGGTAAGAAAGCCGCCCGCGCGACCGATGACTTCGTGCACGAGCGTCCGTGGGCATCGATCGGAATTGCAGCAGGTCTGGGTGTCGTCGTCGGCTTGCTGATCAACCGCCGATAAGGTTGCGTCCAGGCTCGCGGCATTCTTCGAACTAGCCGGCAGGACGCGCTGCCACGCGGCGGGTCGAATCAGGCCCCCGCTAGCGTCTTAGTTCCAAACGACCGGGTGGTTGCGTAACGCAACCACCCGGAAGTGTATGCGCCATTAACCACCCTATCAGCGGCCAAGACATGACGACAGAAAGGCAATCGCCGCACGAAACCCCGAGCCCGCTGCGCCGTATCGTCAGTTCCGTGTTCGCCATTTTCGAAACGCGTCTCGAGCTTATC
>NZ_JBAUSA010000673.1:0-4490 GCF_049581465.1 Caballeronia sp.
CAAAATGAACTTGCGTATATTCACCGGGCATTAGCAGGCCCGACGCATTGTCGACTGCCAGTTGCACCAGCAACGTGCCCGACGCTGGCGTGATTGCGTCGTCCGTATTAACCAGCTTGGCCTGGAAACTCATGCCCGGACGTTCCGGCACGGTGAGCGTCGCGGTCACGCCCGGCGTGATCGCCGCGGCGTCGCTCTGCGGCACGTTCACATAGACGCGCAAGCGTCGTGCATCGGTCACCGCGAAGAGCTCCGGACCCGAGCCGCCGCCCGCATCGATTAGCGCGCCGATGTCGGTCTTGCGCGCGGTGATGACGCCGTCGAAGGGCGCGGTGATTCGCTTGAACGACTCAAGTGCTTCAAGTCGCGCGACGTTAGCGCGGCTCGCGTCGGCCGTCGCCTGTTTCGCCACCAGATCGCTGCTCTTTTCATCGGCTTCCTGCTGCGAGACCGAGTCTTGCGCAAGCATCTGCGACCACCGATGCGCGGTGGTCGCAGCCAGCTTTTCGTTAGCGACGGAATTCGCGAGGTCGGCCTGCGCCTGTTGCAATTGCTGGTCGAGATCGGGCGTATCGATTTGCGCGAGCAACTGCCCCGCCTTCACATGCGCGCCAATATCCGCATACCACGCATGCAGGTAGCCGGAGACCCGCGCGTAGATCGGCGCATTCACGAAGGCATCGAGCTGTCCTGGCAACTCCAGCGCCTGCGCGCCGGACGGCGGTTGCGGAAATACCGTACTCACGGTGGGGATGGCTTGCGCATCGGTCCATGTCGTTAGTTCCTGCTCGGCGTGAGAGCGGCTGATAATGCCGTTGGTCACGACGCCCGCTGCCAGAAGGAAGGCGAGTACGCCGATGAGTTTTAAATGGCGCAATCGCTTGGGCGAATGAACTTCGATTTCAGTTGACATGCGTTTCTCCCTAGGCTTCAACGAGTTGGGTATGAGGATCGTGACGTGGTGCCAAGGACGTCTCGGCTGGAGGCTCGTCCTTAGGCGGCTTGTCATTGCGATGCACGAGGCTGAACACGACTGGGACGAACAGGAGCGTGGCGACAGTGGCAAACAGCAACCCGCCGATGACCGCGCGCCCAAGCGGAGCGTTTTGCTCGCCGCCATCGCCCAGGCCGAGGGCCATGGGCAACATGCCAATGATCATTGCTAGCGCAGTCATCAACACCGGCCGGAAGCGCGTGAAGCCGGCTTCCATCGCCGCGATCAGCGCGTTGCCTGTCTGAGCCAGACGTTCGCGCGCGAAGCTGACCACCAGGATCGCGTTGGCGGTCGCCACCCCCATGCAAAGGATCGCGCCCGTGAGTGCGGGAACGGACAGCGGTGTATGGGTCACGAACAGCATCCACACGATGCCGGCTAGCGCCGCGGGCAGGGCGGTCACGATCACAAACGCGTCGCTCCACGAATGGAAGTTCACGACGATCAACAAGTAGATCAGCACGATTGCGCCGATCAAGCCGAATCCCAACCCCATGAATGCGCTGTTCATGGTCTGCACCTGGCCGCGAACCGTGACTCGCGAGCCCTTCGGCAATTGGCTCGCAGTGGCGTGGACGATTCGGTTGATGTGCGCGGCAATGGCGCCAAGGTCACGGCCCTGCGTGGTGGCGAAGATGTCATACAGCGGCTGGATGTTGTAGTGCGACACAACGGCGTCGCCTACACCGCGTTGGATGCTCGCGAGCCCGCCCAGGATCTGGGCGCCGCCGCTCTTGCCCGTGACCATGACGTTGCCGAGGTCGTTGAGCGAGTTCATGTTGTATTGCGGCGTTTGTGCAACGACTGCGTACGACACGCCGTTCTTTGGATTGAGCCAGTAGGTGGGCGACACCTGGCTCGTGCCGGATAGATTGGCGACCACCGAGTTGGTGACGTCCCGTTCGTTGATACCCAGTTCATTGGCGCGGGTCCGGTCAACCGATACGGTGAATTGGGGGTAGGTGGTGGCTTGCTGAATGCGCGTGTCTGCAATGCCGGGAATCAATTGCACTCGCCGCAGCAAGGTCTGCGCATAGCGGTAGTTGGCCGCCTGGTCGGGGCCGGCCACTTGAATGTCGATGGGCGCCGGTGAGCCGAAGTTCAGGATTTGCGAAATGATGTCGGCAGGCAAGAATGCGAAGCTCGCGCCGGGAAAGGCTTGCGGTAGCAACACGCGCAATTTCTTCACATAGTCGGCGGTCGGGGCGTGGTCTTTGTCAAGGGAAATCAGAATGTCGCCATCTTCCGGTCCCATCACGCCGCTATTGTTGTAGGTCAGGTTGATACCGCTGTTGGGCAAGCCAATGTTGTCGACCATGCCTTGCAACTGGTTGGGGGGAATCGTGCGTCGGACGGTGCTTTCTATGTGATCGAAAAGGTCGGCGGTCTGTTCGATTCGCAGTCCGATCGGACCGCGCACATGCAACGCGATTTCGCCCGAATCGATACCCGGAAAGAAGTTGCGTCCCAGAAAGGGCGACAGCAGGAACGACGCCGCGACAATCGCGAGGAAGCCCACTATAAAGACCTTGCGGCTATTGAGCGCCATGCCGAGCAAGATGCGGTAGACGCCACGGAAGGTGTCGAACTGCCGTTCAAAGCCGCGCTGGAACTGCACCAGCGGATTACTTGAGCGCGCCGGGTGATAGGCCATGGTTGCCGCTAGCTCGCCCGAAGCATGTCCTTGTGACGCATGGGGCTTCAACAAATATTGAGCCATCATCGGAACGAAAGTGCGCGACAGGACAAACGAAGCGATCATCGCGAAGATCACGGCCTCGGCCATCGGCACGAACAGGAAGCGGGCGATGCCGTCGAGCAGCAGCATGGGAACAAACACAATGCAGATGCAGAGCAGCGACACGAGGGCGGGCGCCACGATCTGAGCCGCGCCATCCAGGATGGATTGCCTGACCGGTTTGCCTTGCTCCAGGTGCCAGTTGATGTTCTCGATTGTCACGGTGGCGTCGTCCACCAGGATGCCCACCGCAAGAGCAAGACCGCCCAGCGTCATCACGTTGAGCGTCTCACCCATTGCAGCCAGGCCCGCGATGGCCGCAAGCACGGCAAGCGGAATAGACGACGCGATGATCAGCGTGGAACGCCAGCTCCCGAGAAACAGCAGGATCATCAGCGACGTCAGTGCTGCCGCAATGATGCCTTCGGTCGCGACGCCGCTGACCGCGCCTTTGACGAATACCGACTGATCCCCAAGCGTTTCGATCTTGAGACTGGCGGGCAGGGTCTGCTGGATCAGCGGCAACTTCGCCTTGACGCCAGCAATGATGTCCAGGGTCGAAGCCGAGCCGTTCTTGAGCACGCTCATCAGCACGGCGCGATGACCGTCCAGCCGCACGATATTCGTTTGTGGCGGATTGCCGTCGCGAACATGCGCGACGTCGCGCATCGTAATGGTCGCGCCATTGACGGTCTTGATGGGCAGGTTGTTGAGTTGGTCGAGCGCCAGCGGACTATTGTTAAGCTTGATGTTGTATTCGAACTGGCCGATTTTTTCGGTACCGGCCGGCACGATCTGGTTCTGCTGGGCGAGCGCGTCGGCGACGTCCGTTGCGGACAATTTATCGGCTTGCAGGGCTTGCGGGTTCAAGTCGATCTGTACTTCGCGCGTCTTGCCGCCGTATGGCGTCGGAATGGCTACGCCGGGCACGCTGAGCAACGCCGGCCTGATGAAGTTGATCGCGTAGTCGCCGATCTGCTGTTCGTTCAACGTGTCGCTGGTGAGCGCGATCTGCAGCACGGGCACCGTGGATGCGTTGTAGTTGAGGATCTGTGGCGGCGTGGTGCCGGGCGGCATTTGCTTGAGCACGGTCTGCGACACCGAGGTTACTTGTGCGGTAGCCGTGCGAATGTCGACGGTGGGCTGAAAGAAGATCTTGACGATGCCGTAGCCACGATACGACTGAGATTCGATGTGCTGGATGTCGTTGACGGTCGTGCCAAGGGATCGCTCGTAATAAGTCACGATCCGTCCGGACATATCGTCCGGTTGAAGGCCTGCGTAGTTCCACACGACGCTGATCACGGGGATCCGGATATCCGGAAAAATATCTGTCGGTGTGCGTAATGCGGCCAGCGGGCCTGCCAGGCAAATCAACATTGCCAGGACAATAAAGGTGTAGGGCCGGGTTAAGGCTAACCGGACTATTTTCAACATCGGGAACTGCTCCGTTCAGGGCGCTTTTTGTCGGCGCGGGCTTGAGGGCATGGGAGCGGCTTCATGAATGCTCCGTTTGTCAGTCATTGCGGTTGTCATTCTGGTAAGCACTGCATAACTGCCGCGCGGGATAAGCGTGAAACTAGTTTTAGTTTCGGTTTCAGTTTCGGTTCGCAGGGGAAGAGGGTGTTGCAGGATGACGTTGAAGCATGTTCTCGCCGCGCCACCGGTGAGGCGCCGCGAGGAGCGCTCAGGCAAACTCTTCGAGCAGGTAGCCCGAGCCGCGAATGGTCCGGAAGACCGGGCGCGCAGTGTTGTCGT
>NZ_JBAUSA010000674.1:0-3275 GCF_049581465.1 Caballeronia sp.
GGGTGACGTGGATGGCTCGAAGCGGCCGCTCATCGCGCCGTGACGGGCGGCGACCGGCAGCCAGCCGAGCGCGCTTTCGTGCGCGACGCTCGTCATGCCGATGGACGAAAGCACCGCGATCAGCGAGTCGAATAACGTCGGCGACGGACCCGCGCCGATCGCCGCAATCCCGCCAAACTCAGGAATCCCTGGTGCATGCCGGCGCAATACTTCGGGTTTGGGCAAGCCGATAGAGCGTGCAACGCTCGCCCCAAGCGGCGAATTCACAAAGTCGAGGTAGCGGTCTCTCATGCCGGCGGGCCATCGCTTATAAGAAGGGTCGTGCGTCGAATTCGTCCAGTTCGAGACCTGACGCTCGCTGGCGTTTCTTCAGCGCCTCCAGCATACCGAAATCGGCGCCGAAGGCGTCGGCCTTGCGGTTTTTACGCTGTTTCGTGATGCAGCGCGACAGGTACGGCTCCTGACGCTCTATCGCCGGTGCTTGCGGACGGCCTGGAGTCGCCGAGAATCGATTCGAATGGACAGGCGCGATCGTTGGCCGGAAGGGGTGCCTGGAGCGCGGACACCAGGAGCCAGGCGAGACGGCCGACCAATTGCGAGTCGTCGAGGGGCTGTCCTTGTGAGAAGTCGTGGATGAGCTGATCCGTGTCCGGGCTGGCGAGACTTCGCGATACCGTTCCGATGAAAAAATGCAGACGCCAGCCTAGTTCTGCGCGCGGAAGATGTGGCAGCGCGCGTTGGAATGCTGCGAAGAACCGGTCCGCAACGCCGGTGTAGTGATCGCACCGGAACGCGCGGATGAATGGCGAGGGATCGGTGTAAGCGCGTCCGATGAGACGAAGCAGGGCGGGGCCACCGTCACGGGGACGGCGGGCGCGTTGCAGCGCTGGGAGGAACATTGCGCCGAGCACCTGCTCGCAAGTGATAGCCGGTCCCAGCGACGATTCAAGGCGCTCCAGCAGGATGAGGCGCGCGTCGTTCAGGCCATCGAGACGACGGGCAAGCATGGCGCGGATGAGCGCGTCCTTGCTGCCGAAGTGATAGCTGACTGCGGCGAGATTCGCTTCGGCGTCGGCAGTGATTTGACGAAGCGACAGGGCGTCGTAGCCGGTATCGATGAAAAGCACTTCGGCGGCATCGAGGAGACGAACTTTGGTGTCGCCGACGGGGCGAGGAGACAGGCGAAAGGCCGCGCGTCGAGCCGGCGCGGCGGGCTCGAGAGGAGTGGAACGGTTTGGCAACTACGACTCCTGGACCGCGATGCGGTTACAAACAGGCGGAAAGGGCTTTTGTGCGGCGTTTAACGTGCCGGATTCAAGCGAATTATCCGTGGAAGATAAAAACGTTTGACCAGAACGACAAGCCATTTCGTGGAGCGAGTTCTCTAAAAAGAGAACGACCGTGCTTGTGAGGGCGTCTGAAGATGACAACCAGGACGCCCCCAACGACAAGAAACCCCTACACAGCCGCCGTCCCCGTCCCGACCTTCAGAGCCGACTCGGTCATGTCGATCCCGCGCCGCTCGCGGCTAAAGAAGATGAGCCCGGCGATTACGATCGCCACGCTTCCTCCGACAAGCGCCATAGCCAGCCCGTAGTTGTTGCCGTTCTTAACGGCAATTGAGGCTTGCATGGTGGCGTTGACCGCGGCCAGCAGATTGCCCGTCTGATAAATGAGTCCTGGGAAGGTCGCCCGAATCTCATCGGGAGAGATCTCGTTCAAGTGAACAGGAATGACGCCCCATGCGCCTTGCACCGAGATTTGCATCAGGAACGCGCCGGCAGCCAGCGCCGCGGGCCCACTCGAAAATGCCCACAGCGGCAACACCGGCAACGCGATCAAAGCGGCGATAAAAATGGCCCATCGCCGGCCGATTTTCTCTGACATCGCCCCGAAAAAGAGTCCGCCGCAAATCGCCCCGATATTCAGGACGATGGTAATCAGCGCGACAGTATGCGGATCGAAGTGATGTTGTTCACGCAGGAAGGTCGGGTAAAGATCCTGAGTGCCGTGCGAGAAGAAGTTAAATGCGGTCATCAGGACGATCGCGTACACCGTCAATTTCCAATTCAGGGCGAGCGTCTTGATCAGCCCGGGGCGCGGCCGCTTTTCCATCGCGATCCATGCTGGCGACTCGGGCACGTTCGAACGGACATACAACACGAGCAACGCGGGCGCGACGCCGATAAAGAACATTCCGCGCCATCCGACGTACTGATACAGCAAGCCGAACACCACCGATGCGAGCAGATATCCGCTCGGATAGCCCGCCTGCAAAAGCCCGGAAACCATCCCGCGCGACTTGGTGGGCACGGTTTCCATCACGAGGGCGGAGCCGACGCCCCATTCGCCGCCCATCGCGATACCGAACAGCGAGCGCAAGACGAGCAGGGTGAAGAGATTCGGCGAAAGACCGGAGAGCAGTTCGAGCAGCGAGTAAACCGCGATGTTGATCATCAGGGTGGGTCGGCGGCCGTATTTATCGGCGAGACGACCGAATATCAGCGCTCCGATTGGCCGCATGGCGAGCGTCAGCGTGATGCCGAGCGCGACCGATGGAATTTTCGTATTGAATTCGGTCGCGATATCTTTCAATACGAAAACCATTAGAAAGAAATCGAAGGCATCGAGTGTCCAGCCTAGATAGGCCGCTATCGTTACGTTCCTTTGTTCACGCGTCCAGCTCATTGCGTCTACTCCCCATTCACTTTTAAATTGATTTTGACAATGCGGTCGCGGCAGTCTCGTGGGCCGCGTCCCGCAAGGCGTTCCGCCCGTACGGCAGTTGGAGTGTACGCCGCTGTTTAATTCACCGCATGACACTATCGGCAGTTTCCGTTTCAGTAATTACCCGAATAAGATGACGCGTCAAAAGCGATTTGCGAGTCAATTCGTAATGTCATTGAAAGACAATAACTATTCGCGGCGACCAGAGGATCGGAGTGGAAAAACAAACATGGCGGCCGCGAGGCCGATTGTCCCGCCTAGAAGCGTCTCCCAGGCGCGTGCTGCAAGCAGGGGGATCGAATGCACGCCACTTGCCGCGAGCGTCACGATCAGCGTGAAAGCGAACGCCGCGCAGGCGATGTCGTAGCGCTCCGGCAACGCCATCGCATAGACGACCATTGCGGCCGCAGCCACGGCCCAGATCAGCAGCGGTGCATGCTCTGCGACCGGCAGACAGGCAAGACCTAATGGAACGCCAATCAATGTGCCCAGAATCCGGCGACACACACGCTGTATGGTGCCGCTCGCCGATCCCGCGACGACGTAAG
>NZ_JBAUSA010000675.1:0-3660 GCF_049581465.1 Caballeronia sp.
CTGGCCGGCATGAAGGACTCGAAGGTGATCGTGGCGATCAACAAGGACCCGGAAGCGCCGATTTTCTCGGTGGCCGATTACGGCCTCGAAGCCGACCTCTTCAGCGCAATACCGGAATTGACGGCAGCCGTTTAATTCGAGTTCCGCGGGTGAAAGCATTGACTGGTCGGATTTTCCCGAACAAACAAAGATGAAAGGCGAAGTGGCGGTGCTAGCGGCGTTCGGACTGCGACCGACAAGTTTCGCCAGCTTGAAAGACACCGTCGTGACGGAACCGTGCACGGTTTCATACGCGACGTCCTACTGCGTGCAGCCGTCGAGGGCGCGGAAGCTGGGTATGTCGTCGGCGGTGTCATTCAGTCAGTGCCCAAGTACATATATCCGGCGCGCGCATGGGCGACCCGAGCCTCGTCGACATGAGGCGGGCTCGTTGAGAGATCCGTTTCACCGCTTTCATATGGGGTGGTTGCGAAGAGCGCCGCGTGGCGGTTCGGCATATCGCGCGAGCAACAGCACGCGTTGGCGCTCGAATCGCAGCGGCGCGCCTCACATGCCGTTGCACAAGGCTATGTCAGGGAACAATTCGTGCGGCTCGATTGACCCAGAGCGACGGGCGTGCCGGTGCTGGCAGCTTCGGTGCCGACGTGTGTGAGTGCGCGTTTGCAAGTACGGTAGTCAGGAAGTGCCGGGGCCGTTGCGGTTCCGTGGCTGGGTTACTTGGCAGGATTAACGTTCTCCCTAAGTGCGGCGGACTCACGTTGCTCCAGGTAAGGCACCCAGTCAAGAATTTGCACATTCGCGAAACTGAGCGGGCGCGTCGCGAAGAACATCACGGCACGCAGTCCGTCAGTGTAATAAGGCGCGCCATTCAGCGTTGTCCGCGGGTGTGCCTGCAGTGATGGACCCACGCCGTACACAAAGCCCAATTTATCCAGGCCGCCCGAATACATCATGTCCTGGACCAGAAAGTTCCGCGCCTCGTCGACGTCCCCATGGAGCGTGCCGCCCGCCATATCGTGGTGCGCGAAACGGCCGCCGACCGGCCGTCCGACCTGCGCCAGATACACTGCGTCACCGTTGAAGCGAATGGGCGCGAGCCACGCGCGCAATGTAGTGGATGCCGCGCCCGCTTGCGCTTCCTTGCGCAGGACAACGTCGGGCCTCCGTCCAAATACCCACTGCGAGAGGTCGTCTTCACGCAGGTCGCGACGATAGCTACGCCGCACCATTGCGGAACCGATGTCCCCAAGCGTGCCGATGACAATCACGTTCAACGGATCGGCTTCAGTTGTCGCGTGCTCATCGGTGGCACAACACGGCATCCGTTCGAGCGCCGCGCGCAACGACGCAAGGTCGTGGTAGTCAGTGATTATGGTCTCTTGATACTGGAACGGGGTCAGCGCGAAACGCGGGTCCGCGACATCGTCCGGTACAGGCAGAAACAGGGTGAAGGGGATCAGCTTTGCGCTTCCGAACAGATCGATATTGACGAGTTTGATCTGCCGGTCGGGGTTGGTGAAAAGAAACCCGGCGCGCGTTTCCCCGGGGGGAATGGGATTTCTGAATCCGAGTTTGTTCAGGTAACTGTCGATGCTCGCGTTCGTCGCACCTCCGAGAAGCGTGTGCATGGACCACGCGACTTCGAGTGGTGAGAAGTAATCGGGATCTGTGCCGGAATGCAGCAACCATAACGGTTGCGAAGTCCGGTTCTCGACTTCGATCCACAACGGCTGGATGCTGGTCTTGTTGATGTCGGCGCCGAACATGCGCTTGCTGTCGTCGGCTCCCAGCACGGTCACGCTTACCCGTGCGTCCTGCTTTGTAGCGCTCACCGCACGTTCACGAAGCGGCGCCTCGTCGATGCTGGTCGGGGCCGTCCACGTCGCACAGCCCGTGAAAATGAGCGAGAGGATCACGCTGCCAGCAGCATTCTTCAATGCACGTTGCAGCGACGGCGATTCGCTCATCGCTTTGCTCCGGAGGGCACAGCGTTGAGCTTCGCGACCGTCTCCCAGGGGAAGAATTCGATCCCTGAGAGCGCGGTGGGTTGCCGGTCGAATAAGAGTACCTGGCGATTACCGTCGGTGTAGTACCGGTCGGTGGTGAGATTCTCGCGCGGGGCGCCTTGCGGGGCGACGCCGACTCCCTTTACCAATCCGATTTTCTGGAGGTTCTGGGAATAGGCCATATCCTCGGTGAGTGCTGTGCGTGCCTCATCTACGTCGGGATCGATCTTGTGGGTTGTGAGCGTGGGCGAGTGAAACGTGAAACGCACGCCGATATCCCGGCTGATCTGACCCACCCACACGGGCTTGCCCCGGTAGCGCATGGGGCTTAGCCAGAGTCGTAAATGATTACGCTGATGAATCGTGTCACGTGCTTTCTGCAACGCGAGATCCTGCGGCCGGCCAAACAGGTAAAGATCGCTTACCGGCGCATTGACGTAACGCTCGCCAGAGAGCGCGGAAGTAATCACCTTCATGATCGCGCCTGACCACCGCTGCTCGGTTGGGCTCCAGCCGCGGCGCACCAGTGCGGGAAACGCGTCATCGACGCCCCCCACTATGACGAGATTGAGCGGATCGCCGTTCTTCGAACCGTCCTCATTGGTCGCGCAACACGGAAGTGATTCGAGTGCGACACGGAAAGCGTCGTCGTCCGTGTAGTTCACGATTTTTTCCGGCGGATAGATCGCGCGCCGAAAGACTGCGCTGACATTGTAATCGGCGTAAAAACCAGGCACGACCATCAGGATCGAGAATGTCTTCGCCCGCTCGCTCGCAACGAGGTCCAGTTCGACGACCTTCGCGCCCTCGCTGAGGTTGGTCAGCACATATCCGGATACAGTCTGCCCTGGCAGCACAGGGTTATGGAAGGCGAGCCCCCGGAAGCGCCGGTCGAGTTCCTCACTTCTGCCAGGCACATTGCTGTCGGCAAACGCCTCGGCCGCTTCCGAGGCCGGGAAGAAATTCGGGTCGAGGCCAGGCGACAACAGGAAATAGCTGACCGGGTCGTCGTCCTGCACTTCGATCCATACGGGCTGAATCCCCTTCTTCGCGAGCGGCACGCCATAAACCGCCGCGCTTTCTTCAGCCGAAAGCACCGAAGCGGTAACCCGGAGCCCTCCTTCGGTGCGTGTCACGGCGCGGGCCTTATAGGTGAGCCCGCCGGCGCTCAATTGCGTAGTGGCACAACCGCACAACACGAAGGCGATAACAACTGCAGCCAGCAGTCGATTCACGACGGGGTCCATCGCGTCACCTCTTTGCCGCGAGCTGGTGCGGCGTTCCTGTCAGGGGGCCAGTGTGAGCGGATCCTTAGGCAAGTTCTGGCTGCTCTCCGTGTAACCTTCTTCAGTATTTGTGCGAGATTATAGGTGTGCAGGTTCCAGCGCGCCATCGCCAGAAATCGACAAATGCGTCACCCTGTGCTTCGTAAAACGGCAGGCGACGCGTACCACGCGTCTGTGAGGGGCACGGTCGCTTGTGCTGTCTGCCACTACCAGGCAATCTGGACCCAAAGCCGACACGCGACCTTTCCCAAAGCAGACGTTTAACGGCTATTTGATCGTGCCGCTATGCCTCCAGGTTGAAATGAGAAAACTGGTGTTGAGGTGCGAATCCGGCTAGCGTGGCATACGCAAACATGCGCGGTTTTGCC
>NZ_JBAUSA010000676.1:0-1677 GCF_049581465.1 Caballeronia sp.
CCTCGCGCATCACGTAGAGCAGCGTGGCGCAAACCGTTTCGGAGAGTCCCGGTTCGAGGATCGCCATCTGATCGACCGTCAGGCGGTACGAGCGCAAAATCGGCTGATAAATCACCTTTGCCACCTCTTCGCCCAGGTCGAACGCCTCGTCCGGCCCCTGCATCAGAGCGCTCGTGATCGACTGCTTGGCATACGCGCCACCGAAGAAATCGCGGCGCGCTTTCGAGTCGGCTTCGTCGTTGAAGATCAGCGGATGGCACGGATGGGCGACGAAGTACGTCAGATCGGGGCGATCTGGCAAGTGGCCCGCGAAAGGCGCGGCGGCGTCGAGCGTCATCACCATCGTACCGGGCTTGAGCTTCGGCGAGATTTCGTGGCTCAGCTTACCGATAAGCGTGTCGGGCACGGCGAGAATCACGACGTCGGCGCCATCCAGAGCCGTATCGGCGGATACGCATTCGATGCCCAGTTCATCCTTCAGACGCTTCTGCCCGGTCGCGCCAGGCTCGACGTGCGCAACGCGGTAATCGGACTTCAGCAGATTACTGCTCAGGCGCACGCCCATTTTTCCGCCTGCGCCAAACAAAGCGATTTTCTCTTTCATTTCAATCTCCATGAGAACAGTGAGTGCAACGGGAACTGCGAGTCGACTATTTGGTATGCGGTTGAAGACCCATTGGGACGGTCTCCTCCTGAGTCTGGCGAGCACCCGCACCGATCGCAAACGCGAGCACAGCCGACATCAGCATGAACGCTCCAACGATGAACATCGGCGCCTGGTAAGAACCGGTCGAGTCCTTGACGAGGCCCGTGATGTACGGCGCGACGAAGCCCGCCAGGTTGCCGACCGTGTTGATCAACGCGATGCCCGCCGCGGCCGCCGCGCCCGACAGGCAACGCGCAGGCAGTGCCCAGAAGGTCGGTAGCGCGGAGAAGATCGCGCAGGCGGTGATAGTGATGACCGCGACGCTGGCGGTCGGCGAGCGCATGTAGAGCGCAACCGGAATGCTCACGGCCCCGATCAGCGCAGGAACGCCGATATGCCAGGCGCGCACGCCTCGCCGGGTCGCGCTACGACTCCAGAGAAAGAGCGCGAGTGCGGCCGGCAGGTACGGAATCGCGGTAATCATCCCTTTCTGAAAGACGTTGAAGTGGGTGCCGAAGCGCGCCTCGAAGCCGCCGATGATCGTCGGCAGAAAAAACGCCAGCGCGTACAGGCCGTAGATCAGGCCGAAGTACATCAGCGCGAACCTCCAGACGCGGCCACTCGCCATCGCCGCGCCGGGACGCAGCGTATGTGGATGGGCCGAGGTGGTTTTCGCCTGATCTTCATCCGCGAGCTTCGCCGTGAGCCAGTTCTGCTCGGCGGGCGAGAGCCATTTCGCCTGCGATGGGCGATCGGCGAGGTAGAACCACGCGATCACGCCGATCAGGATCGCCGGAATGGCGACGCCGAGGAACATGATGCGCCAGCCTGCGAGGCCGAACGCGCCATGTGCCTCGATCAACAAAGCGGCGACCGGTGCGCCAATCACAATCGTCAGCGGCTGCGCTAGATAGAAGAGCGCGAGGATGTGGCTGCGATGCCGCGCCGGCACCCACATGCTGAGGAACAGAATCGCGCCGGGAAAGAAGCCCGCTTCGGCGACACCCAGCAGGAAACGCAGCGTATAAAGG
>NZ_JBAUSA010000677.1:0-3062 GCF_049581465.1 Caballeronia sp.
AGGCAAGGTCCGGTATGTCGGCTGCTCGAACTACTCGGGCTGGCACTTGATGAAGGCATTGCACGTGAGCGAACGCGATCGTCTGCCGCGCTTCGTGAGCCACCAGATCCACTACACGCTTGAAGCACGCGAAGCGGAATACGAACTCGCGCCGATCGCGCTCGATCAGGGGCTCGGGATTCTCGTGTGGAGTCCGCTCGCAGGCGGCCTGCTGTCAGGTAAGCACCGCCGCGACGTGACCCCCGGGGGCACGCGCCAGCTTGCTGGCTGGACCGAGCCGCCGATCCGCGACGAGGAACGGCTGTGGTCGATCGTCGACGTACTCGTCGAGATTGCGGGCGAGCATGAGGTGTCGGCCGCGCAGGTTGCGCTTGCGTGGACGCTCGGGCGCCCCGCCGTCGCCTCGGTGATCATCGGCCAACGCAACGAGACGCAACTGCGCGACAACCTCAACGCGGCGAATCTCAAATTGACCGCCGAACAGCGCGAGCGGCTCGACAAGGCGAGCGCGCCGCCCCTGCTCTATCCGTACTGGCATCAGGCAAACACTGCACACGACCGTCTTGGCAGTGCGGACCTGTCGCTACTGCGGCCGTATCTCAAGGTGAAGGCGTAGGCTGCTGCGGCAGGCGTTGCCCAACACCACAAGAATCACCTGCGCCGATAGGCTTCGGCCATCTCGGCGCACGATTGCAGATGCAGATGCAGCGCGCGAATGGATTGACGACGAATGGCGGCCTTGACGCGGCGCATGCACGATCCGAGTGAAACAAGAATTGAACTTCGAGCGGCGGTTTTCATAAGGCACCTCAGCGAAACCTAGGGATAACCCGTTAGGGAATACCCTTAATTATACGCATTCGATGCTGCGTTGCAAAAAGATTTCCGCCGTTCCACACTCCTCTGCGACACCCAAACCGCACCATCTCAAGGCACGACGGAAAGAAACAGGAACGTCGCGAAAATCACCAGATGGACCACGCCCTGCAACACGGTGGAGCGTCCCGTACCCAGCGTAATCGTGCTGACGAGCAAGGTTAGCAAGAGCAGCACGATCTCCTTGGGCCCCAGCCCGAGCGCGATCGGCTGGCCAATCACCAGCGACACCGCGGCGACCGTCGGAATCGTCAACCCGATGCTGGCGAGCGCCGATCCGAGCGCGAGATTCAGGCTGGTTTGCAGTCGGTTCAGCCGTGCCGCACGCAACGCCGCGACGCCTTCCGGCAATAGGACAAGCGCCGCGATCACCACGCCGACCACCGCCTCGGGCGCGCCAGCCTTGGCAACGCCTGCCTCCACCGCAGGTGACAGCAGCTTCGCCAGCCCGACGACCGCAAGCAGCGATAACAGCAGCAATCCGCCTGAGGCGATTGCGTAACCCGTGGTGGGAAGCGGTGCGTGAACGTCATCCTCGACATGGCCGGGTTCCAGGATCGCGACCGGCGGCAGGAAGTAGTCGCGATGCCGGACGGTCTGGACAAACACGAAAACCACATAGAGCACGAGCGAAATTATGCCGACAAACACCAGTTGCGACGGCGACAAAACCGGACCCGGAATAGTACTGGTGAAATCGGGCAGGATCATGGTGAGAACTGACAGCGCGCACAGCACGGCCAGCGTCGCGTTTGCGCCCTGCGCCTGGAAACTCTGCTCGTGATGCCGCCAGCCGCCGACCAGCAGGCAGATCCCCACGATCCCGGTACACACAATCATGATCGCGGCGAACACGGTGTCGCGTGGCAGCCCGGCTTTCTCGGGGCCCCCCGTGACCATCACGGAGACGATCAGCGCGACTTCGATCACAGTGACCGCGATTGCGAGGACGAGCGTGCCGAAAGGCTCGCCAACCCGGTGCGCGACCACTTCGGCGTGGTGAACGGCGGCAAACACGGCGGCAGCAAGTGCGATCGCACCCAGGCCGAGAATCCAGGCGTTCGGGACGACGACTGCCAGTCCGAGGATGAGCAGTGCGGCAAAAGGCGCGATGGCAGTCCAGTCAAGCTTGAATTTCATCAGATCTCCTGGTCGATAACGCGGTTGAATGGAACAAAACGGCTCGTTTCACGAGCCGTGTCGATTGTCTCAATCAATTGTCTCAGAGAGCTGCCTCATTTCCGGAGCATCGCGCGCGTAGACCGGGAACGGTGAGCAGATCGTTAGCCAACAAGCTATTGCTCACGAAACGTCAGCGAACCGTAAACCGTTATGAGTCAGTGAGTTAGCGATCGATCCGCGACATTGTCCACAACCTTGCCCACAAAATGTGTGGACAACTTTAGTGTGTTGACATTGGGCGGGACGTTGCCGGACGGCAGGTTTTGGGTGCGAGCAGGTTTGGGAGGAGTCTGCCCGCGATGAGTGTGTGTTGAAAGAGAGCCGTTCTTCTCGCGTGGTCGATCGGCGTATGGGGCATTTCCCTGGATTAAGCCGACCGCCGCGGCAAGCAGCAGCCGGCTCGCAACTCAGGCCAGGAATTGAGCGTTCAACGTAATTTTCGCGTTATTGGCGAACAGCTTCGAGACCGGGCAGCCTTCCTTCGCCATGTTGGCTAGCTTCTCGAACGTTGCCTGATCGGTACCGGGGATTTTCGCCTTCATGTCCAGATGGCATGCCGTGATGGAGAAGCCTTCACCGTCCTTCTCGAGCGTGACGGTCGATTTCGTTTCGATGCTGTCCGCCGTCAGGCCGGCTTGCGTAAGCATGAGCGAGAACGCCATCGTGAAGCAGCCCGCATGCGCCGCGCCGATCAGCTCTTCCGGATTCGTGCCCGGACCTTCCTCGAAACGCGCAGCAAAGCCGTACGGCGCGTCTTTCAGAACGCCGGTTTGCGTCGAGATGTAGCCCTTGCCATCCTTAATGCCACCGCTCCATTTGGCCGATGCTGTCTTTTGCATGAGTGTTCTCCAGAAAGTTGAGGGATGTACGGCGACTAAGCCGCACGCAGTACAGTGTCGAACCCGAAGCGGGCCTTCCGTCGGACAACTTAGGTCAGCTCATGGCACATCCTACGTCATGCAGAAGGCATACATAAGACGCGTATGAGGTCCGCATCAGGCACG
>NZ_JBAUSA010000678.1:0-3737 GCF_049581465.1 Caballeronia sp.
CGCGCTTGCACTCGACGTTGGGCTACGTCAGTCCCATGCAGTTCGAGCGGGACTGGTACGCTGCCCAGAACCAACGGGTGGCATAATCCCACTCAGTTAAGGGATCCGAAATTCGCGGGCAACGTCAAGCTACCTTCTGTTTCTCCATTTGCGAGTGGAACGTGGTCTGGGCCTGCGAGCGAATTAGCCCAGGCACCCTTTCAAAAATCGTCGGAGAGGAATTGACTGCCGGGAAAATTTCGAGGCGGTTTTGCGATCTGATAAGGAACATGCCGAAATCCCCTCAGCGGCAGGAGTTGGCTGCTGCAGCACAGGAGTTCATCGACCTCGTTGCAATCCGCAATGCCATCGTGCATGGGAAGCCTTGCACCGGACCTAGCGGCGAGGCGCGCCTGAGCGCCCGGAAAGTGTTCGAAGTCTCCGACCTAGATGAGGCTGCAGATTCCTTCAGTGCTTGCGGAATAGTAGTAAATCGTCTCCTGCATGGCTTCCTGACTACATACATTCCAAAGCCGGTTACTTCAGTTGGTGAGGCGTGACTGAATGGCCGCTTCCGCAAATCGGCACGGACCGCTTAGAGTCGCGTGCTGCCGATCACCGACAAGCAGAGACCGGCCAAGAAGGGACCTTCAGCACGGAAGCTCGAATCGTTGACAATCGCAGACAACTGGACAACCGTGGGGGAACCCTAGCGAGCCGAAGATGCTTTCGGTATCGGGATCTGCGTGGTGTCAGCAGAATGCAGCGCGCCTTGTTAATCGGCTGGAGCAGCCAGAAGGCTAGCCAGGGCATTGATCAGCGCCTGCAAGGTTGGCTTAGATTCGAGTACCCATCTAAGGCGTTGCTCGTCCAGCGCCATCAGCGCCTGGACTTGACCCATCGCCTGCTCCGCCACCTCGCTACCAAGCGCAGGGATCAAAGGCAGCAAGGTATCCTCCACCAACGGCGCATAGCTCCTTGTTCGGGCCAAAATGACGTCAGCCGTATCGGCGTCTAGCCAATGCACGCCGTTGATCAGCAGGGAGCCATGTTGATGTAACTGGGCTACCAGTTCTTCCGTCATTGGACATCCCTGCCGAACAAAGTTACAGAAATTGTCCCACCGCTCCTTGAAGACTGAAGCTTCGTCATTCCACTCGGTTGCCAGTCGCGTCAACTCACCAATGGCCACGCCCAACTGGACGCGATGCTGGGTTAGGCGCTGCGGGGCGTCGTCATCGGCTAGCACCCTAGGAGCCCCATTTACCGCATTTACGTAGTAAACGTGCCACTGGTCCAACAAAATTTGGCCTGATAGGCGTGGCTGGGGGCCCTCTCCAGACATGGCGTCAAGCAACGCCAGGCTGAGGGCTACCATCCGCTCGCGCTGTGCGGGATCCTGGCCTCCTGCGAGCGTCGACGTAACGGCTAGCACCAAGCGGTCGAGTTCGGCGGTGATTCGCAGCACAGCCTCGGTGGCATCCATCGACGAGGCCATCAGCGCGCCGACCGCCTCGGACACTAAGGTAGTGACATCGCTCACGTTCCGCGTTGGATTCATCATCCGGTCGATCGCTGTGCTGCCGCGCTGCTCCGAGGTGGCCGCCTGGCGTTCGACCCGTGCTGTCGTATCGCTAGGCTGACGAGTTGTTGTGCCCACGGATACGTCAGGGAAGGCTTGAGCAACCCGGCGAGGCAGGCTGGCCGCCAGTACAGTCCAGTAGGGGTCACCCACCGGGGGACGCGAAACAGCAGGGTGCAATCCATAGACGGTCAACGGAAATTGGCGCCACCCGTTCACGCCCCGGGTGCGATGGTCAATGTCGGAGGGTAGGGCCCGCATAGCCGTGTGCACGAAAGACGGGACACCTAGGCCATGTAGCACCAACGCCACGAATTGCGAGCACACTATGCCCGCATTGTGCTTAGCCGACCGTCTGGACAGAGATTTCAGTGCGTACCGCTGCGAGTAGTAACGCTGAACCCCGGCCAAGAGGCGTGCTGGATTGTCCGCCAAACTCAGCAGGCCTGGATGGCGCGCCACCATACAGCGCTCCAAATTGTAAGCGGGAGCGGAGTCTCGCCAGCGCCGAATTCGGACGCCCGCGCCGGGCATGGCATCGGCAATATGGGTATTGTTGATTACGAGTGCCACGTGCGTAAATTTGGCGGTGCGCAAAGGCCGCATCGCGCGTAAGGCGCGTTGGCCCGTCTGGTTTGCCACGGCCCTTAGGCCTGTGCTGCGTAATAGCAGCACATCGCCCGGCAGCACGTGGTAGTTGAAGTCGAACAACGTCAGAGTCATGGGGTTACTCATCAGCCGGGCACTCATTTGCCCCAAGCGTCGCGAAACGCCGGAGGTAGTACCAACGCGGCAGCGATTACGCTGGATAGCACCATCCCAAAGATATGAGCCCATCCTAGCAACCGAATTTCCGGTTTATCAGAACCTATGTGCTCAACAGCGATTCGGGAATACGCCCACATCAGGGCAATCACTAATCCGACGCAATATGCTCCCAACGCACTCGTATGCGCAGAAAACCTATCAATGAAGACGATTGCAGTTCCGCTTAAAGCTGCAGCAAGAATTGTGGTTATCGATCTGACAAAGACGTCATACCCCTGGACAAATCGCAATCCGTAAGTGACGATCGATCCGACGAAACCACCCAAAGCAAAAAGGCCCAGAAAGTCCATTTTCTTCGTTCCACTTTGGGACAAGTCAATCGCGATAGCCTGGAGTTCCCTCTTTCAGCTTAGGCGTCGCTCTGGAAATTTGAAAGGAACGTGTTCCTTCGTGTGCCATGATGCCTAGCAACATTGACTCGCCGACGTTACCGCTGGGGACGGCGCCGCCATACGCGAGATGAATTGCGGACCACTTTGAAGAGAGTGTTAGGACGGCGCGGAACTGTAGTTCGATGGAGGGCCGCTTTACCCGTGACACTCGCTCCCGAATGAGGCATCGCGTTTCTGAAAGCGCCAAACAAGCAGTCTGAATTTTTTTGATGCGACAGCTACGATGAGGCGCTTTTTGAACGTCCTTTATAGATCCGTTCGAGCGGCTCTTGTGGGTCGGTCCATGACTTTCGCATATCTGCTGCGGTAAGCGATCGTGCGAGGTTTGCGTCGGCCCGGGTTCGGCCAAGAGCGGTCAGTCGACACGGGGCCGCGAATCGCGGACAATCGACCAGCCGAGCCCCCACTACCTCGCACAAGTCATGAAGCAGCGTGTACGGATAAAACTTGTTCAGAGACGACAAGCACAGTGTCGTGCGGCCCGCAAGCCTGCAGCCGGAACGAAGGGATATTTGGAAGATGACTATAGGTCGCGACTTGCCGCTATCTACTCTCAGCACAAAGAGTTGTTCAAGCGACTAGAAGACGCGTGAGCATGAGAAGGTCACATATGGGCCGCGTTCCGGCTCGTCAAGACAGCGCCGGTACGCCGTACGACCGTGCGGAAGAATGTTGATACAAAGGCAGCCTATGCCGAAGCTTTCTGCATCGGTAGGCGCTCAGCAAACGCCTTCGAAGCGGTGTCGATAATCTCCTGGTAGTACTCTTTGATTGGTCTTGGGGCGTGGTTATCCCACGCATCTGGGTGAAATGTCCTAAAACACTCGATGCCATTCGACCGGAAGTGCCAAAGAGCCTTTGGCTCAACCTTCACAGTCTGACGCTTCGGAAGCACAGCTTTCAAGGCGCGATCGTACGTGTGGCCGCTACCGAAGATGATTAGGTCTGGCTTAAGC
>NZ_JBAUSA010000679.1:0-3002 GCF_049581465.1 Caballeronia sp.
TAGCCATGGCACTGATGACGACGGCCGGTAAACCATGACCGCGATAGAAGAGCGATTTCAATTTCTTCATCAAGCAATCATACGCTGACGAATTACCAAGCTAACAAGGCCGTCAAAAATTATGCAGGATTCCTGCATAAACACCGGACTGACTATGACCAGGAAGCGGATTGTCACTGTTCCCTGGTAAGTTGGCTTCAAGACTATACGTGCCAGTCTTGCTGTTGCGAACGCTCGCAACCTGGAAATCAAGCAACGTACGCTTAGTGAGATTGTATGACCCGCCGATTGCATAGAGCGTCGCGTTTCCTGCGCTGTTATTGGCATTGACGTGATAGGCGGCGGCAATTAACGCGGCGGCTGGAGTCGCTTGCCACGTGACTCCCATCCACTCCTGCTGAGTCTCAGACGGCGCGCCAACTGGTACATCACCCGCGTGCGAGGTCTGGTACGCAGCCTGCAATTTAAAGTCGCCGAGAAATACGTTCAATCCTCCGAAATATTCGCGGGAGTATTGAAACACGTCGTCTAGTTGTCCATTGGTGGGATCACGTCGTTCATCGTAAATGCCGCGAACCTGAAATAACGTCGACGTATAAGTCATTTGAAAACCGTCAAGACGCCCTTGCGAGGTGGACCCGTTTCCGTTCCAGTTCGTCGCATTGGAAAGCGAATACTGGCCATACACGTCAAAGCCAGCTACTTTAGGCGATTGGTAAGAAACGCTATTGCTCGATTGCAGCCAATTCCGTCCACGTACTAGCGACGCTGACGACCAGTTACCCTGCCCAAGCGGATCGAAGTCCCACAGACCGTTTGAAATTGCAAGCTCGCGCCCCAGCAAAAACGTGCCGAACTTGTCGTTTGACGCGCCGACTGTCGCCCAACGATTATAGAAACTCGTTCCGTCACCGACCGAGCCCGACGTCGGATCGATCTGAGCCTCCAACTGGAAGACAATCGACGTTCCCGCACCAATATCCTCACTTCCCTTCAGCCCGAACACACTCGTTCCCCAGTCTCCGCTTTCTACGCGCCAGCGTGACGTGCTGCCCCCTCCACTCGCCTTCGGAATTCCAGACATATATTCGACGCCTGCGTCCAGCGTCCCGTATAGCGTGACGCTGCTTTGCGCATGCGCGCCTGCGACCAATCCCATCATCGAAACGAGAACCAGCACTCTCTTCACGGTAGTTTCCAAATTTAGTAGTGTTATTTTTTAGGCTTCACGCTGAAGATCGGCCTTGACGACGACGCTTGGGCAAGACGTGATTATTTTCGTTTTCTTAATATTACTTTCGTAAGGATAACGAACTTATTCATTTAGATTTCGTGCCGTTTCTTGCGCCGTTTCACTCATCAACATATCAAGTAAAAAAATCAACATCAAGCACATTTGTGATTGTTTTTGATTTTTCTGAATTTGATTGCTGCAGACACAAGACCAGAACCTGTCGCACCTTTGCTCGGTTCGAGATCGCGCCTATTCGCCGCAGTGCCTTGGCAGAGAGGGAGCGCTAGTCCATGGAAGGAGAGGAGAATATTTATCAAACGCGACAAAAGCGCGAACTCACAGGTTTCGCGAGTGGCAGGCCAGGACTGAACAGGAATCTTGTCCTATCGAAAAACACTCGCCAGTGAGTTCGATAACCGCTTGATCCATGAGTCATCAACGCTCCACCCCGACATACGTGCTGCTCGAAGCAAGGCACCGCCAACGGGCGGCAACAGTGGTGGGATCGGGGGTCGACGCATGCGTGCAGTCACTCGATCGCGGATTATGCGGCTGGAAAAGAGACCTCCGGCATAACTCCAATGCGCCTCATCCAATAGGCCACCGCGCTCAAGGGCCGCACTTGCGTGATTTGCCAATTCGTCGCCCGCTCGCTCAAGGAGTGCGAGGGCCGTTGTATCGCCTGCTACAGCAAGATCGTTTACGAGCTTGGCGACCCCCGCTATTTTGGAGCGCCGATCAGAATGGGCATGGCACCAACCGATCAGATCCTTCTCGGCCACCCCGAGTTTTTTCAAAAGCAGATATGCAAATACCGACGAACGGGACCGACCATCGAGCGCACGTGACACCTCTGCGAGGGCTTCGCGTCCAACCCAGTACGCGCTTCCCTCGTCACCAAAAGCGTCTCCCCACCCGCCCACCCGGGCTTCCAACCCATTGCCGTCCCCCGCCCAAGCCATCGATCCCGTACCCGCTAGAAGCAAGACACCAGCACCACCCGCGAACGCGCCGTCAAAGGCGAGTTGGACGTCATTGACCACTTCATGTCTCATTGCAAACAGCCGCCCGCATACGGCTGCCTGCTCCTGGGAAAGCACTTCGATCTCTCCATGAAACGGAAGACCGAACACCGCACTGTTTGTTTGATAGATGAAAGGGCCGGCTGCACGAGCAACGCGCTCGATCGTGGTGATCCACGCCGGTCCGCTCGTTGGATCAAGCGTGGATTCCTGGCAAGAATACGCGACTGACCCGTTTCGATCCGCGATCGCTACCAGCGTTTTCGTGCCCCCGGCATCCACACCAAGCACGCACTCCGCACCTTGATTCATGCGCCGCCCGTACCCGACGTAGCATCTTCGACGCTGCCCTCGACGGTTATCAGGTTTACACCGGCTTTTCTCAGTCTCGACTGTTGGACGTCGGACATCGAAGTATCGGAAATAACGGTCATGCGATTGGTCAAGTCCGATACGAGGAAAGTCGAACGTCGACCGAACTTGCTTGCGTCTGCCAGGACAATCGTGCTCGCCGACCTCTCGATCATGCGTGCGTTAATGCTCGCCTCAGCGGAATCCATGCTGTAAATCTTATTGTCATCTCCTATAGCGCCAGCGCCCAGGAACAATTGGTCGAGCCATAACCGGTCAAGTGCAAACTCAGCAGCCGGCCCGACAAGCGATGCATTCTCGTTGCGCAGCTGTCCGCCAATAAGCGAGATCCGCAACTTCGGAACGTTCATGAGTTGTTGTGCAACACTCAGACC
>NZ_JBAUSA010000680.1:0-1523 GCF_049581465.1 Caballeronia sp.
GCGTTCGCGTGCCTCGCGGCAGCGTTTGTCGGCGATGATTTTTCCGTGGCGTACGTCGCGGACAACTCCAATTCGATGCTGCCGCTCGCCTAACGCTTCGCGGCCATCTGGGGTGGACACGAAGGCTCGCTCCTGCTCTGGACGCTGCTGCTTACTTTCTGGATGCTCGCGGTGTCCCTCTTCAGCAAGCAGCTTCCCGTCGCGATGGTCGCGCGCGTGCTCGGCGTGATGAGCTGGATCGACGCCGGACTTCTTCTCTTCATGCTGTGGACATCGAATCCGTTCGTGCGCCTTCTTCCCGCCGCGATGGACGGCCGCGATCTCAACCCCTTGCTTCAGGATCCCGGCATGGTGTCGCATCCGCCGATCCTGTACATGGGCTACGTGGGCTTCGCGGTCGCGTTTTCGTTTGCGATATCTGCTCTGCTATCCGGCGAACTCAATGCCGCCTGGGCGCGCTGGTCGCGGCCATGGACACTTGCCGCGTGGACGTTCCTGACGCTGGGCATCATGCTCGGCAGCGGCTGGGCGTACTACGAACTGGGCTGGGGCGGCTGGTGGTTCTGGGATCCGGTTGAGAACGCGTCGTTCATGCCGTGGCTCGTGGGCACGGCGCTGATCCATTCGCTCGCCGTCACCGACAAACGCGGCAGTTTTCGCGCGTGGACCGTACTGCTTGCCATCTGCGCGTTTTCTCTGAGCTTGCTGGGCACGTTTCTCGTGCGCTCGGGCGTGATCACTTCGGTCCATGCGTTCGCCACGGATCCCGCGCGCGGCATTTTCATCCTGACGTTCCTGTCGATAGTCACAGGCGGCTCGCTCGCGTTGTTCGCCTGGCGCGCGCCCAAAATCGAACGCGGCCTGAAGGCCGGTCCGGGCTTCGCGCCGCTGTCGCGGGAAGCCTTGCTCCTGTCGAACAATGTCTTGTTGATGGTCGCAGCGGCTTCCGTGTTGCTCGGCACGTTGTATCCGCTCCTGCTGGACGTGCTCGGCCTGGGCAAGATTTCCGTCGGCGCGCCGTATTTCGACGCTGTCTTTGTGCCTTTGATGACACCCGCTGTGTTCCTGATGGGCGTCGGCCCGGTTACACGATGGAAGTCCGCACGCCTGCCCGATCTCGCCATTCGCCTGCGCTGGGCGGCGGCGCTGAGCGTCATTTCGGCGCTTGGCCTGCCCTGGATTGCGGGTGGCTGGCGGCCGCTGGTCGCATTGGGGATCCTCCTGGCCGTGTGGTGCGTCGCGACGGTCTTGACGGCGCTTTACGACCGGTTGGCCGACCAGCGCGGGCCCCTATTGCGACGGTTCCTGAACGTGCCTCACGGCTTCTACGGCATGTTGGTGGCGCACGTCGGCATTGGTGTGTTCATCACGGGCGTGACGCTGGTCAAGGGCTATGAATCCGGCGCCGATGCGCAGCTTGACGTCGGCCAGAGCATTCAGTCGGGCGGCTACTCATTTCGTTTCGATGGCGCAAAGCCCGTCGATGGACCGAACTACCACGCGATGCGCGCCACCCTGACGGT
>NZ_JBAUSA010000681.1:0-3049 GCF_049581465.1 Caballeronia sp.
CGTATGCATCACGACCTGCCCGCCGAGACGGCCAACATAGCGATCCCAGCCCAGCGTGCCGGCCTGCTCCACGCACACGCGCGCATCGACATCCGTCGGGAACACCGACTCCTTATAGGCTTCGTCCTGTTTTTCAAACACATCCCATGACGGCATGGACACCACGCGCGCAGCGATGCCCTCGCTTTTCAGCTTCTCATACACGTCGATGCACAAGTACACCTCGCTGCCCGTCGCCATCAGGATGACCTCCGGCTTCTTGCCACCGTCTGCGTCGGCAAGGACATAAGCGCCCTTGTGTACGCCCTTCGCCGACGCGTATTTCGTCCGGTCGAAGGTCGGCAACGGTTGCCGCGAGAGCACGATGCACGTCGGCGTTTGCGGCTGGGATAAGGCATGGCGCCACGATTCGGCGACTTCGTTGGCGTCGGCTGGACGGAACAAGCTGAGTCCCGGAACGCCACGCAACGACACCAGTTGTTCGACCGGCTGGTGCGTCGGGCCGTCTTCGCCCAAGCCGATGGAGTCGTGCGTGAACACGTAGATCACCGGCACTTCCATGACCGCGGAGAGCCGGATCGGCGGCTTCATGTAGTCGCTGAAAATGAGGAACGTGGACGCGTAGGGGCGCAAGTTCGACACTGCCATGCCGTTGGAGACCGAACCCATCCCGTGTTCGCGAATGCCGAAATGCATGTTTCGGGAGCCATAACTGCTCGCCTGGAAACTGCCTGCGCCTTCGAATTTGAGATCGGTCTTGGTGGACGGCGACAGGT
The DNA here is from genome assembly GCF_049581465.1 of Caballeronia sp. Taxonomy (GTDB): domain Bacteria; phylum Pseudomonadota; class Gammaproteobacteria; order Burkholderiales; family Burkholderiaceae; genus Caballeronia. The sequence continues at coordinate 777 of NZ_JBAUSA010000681.1, forward strand.
CGGCCGCACCGCCGAGCAGCCAGGGAACGCGTTTGGCGATGGCGTTCAGTACTTTCCCTCCCGAGTCTCGCGTGGCGAGGCCCTTTGCATCGGCGTCGAACGTCGGGATGTCTGCGTCCCAGCCGTCCGGCAACTGATGCGCTTCGATTTGCGCAAATTCCTTGGCAAGCTCGGGATATTTGCTTGAATAGTCGTCGAACGCCTTTAGCCAGGCTTCACGCGCTGCCTTGCCACGCGCACCAAAGCCTTCGTTGAAATTCTCATAGACGCCGTCTGGCACCAGGAATTGCGCGTCTTCCGGCCATCCGTAAAATTTCTTGGTGAGCCTGACTTCCTCCACGCCGAGCGCTTCGCCATGCGCGGACGCTGTGTCCTGCTTGTGCGGCGAGCCCCAGCCGATAATGCTTTTCACCACGATCAGCGTCGGTGCGTTCGTGTTGGCCTTCGCCTTGTTGAGCGCGGCTTCGAGCGCGGCCGGGTCATTCGCATCGTCCACATGCATCGTGTTCCATTGGTAACCCTTGAAACGCGATTCCACGTCGTCGCTATAGGCCAGGTCCGTGTGGCCTTCGATCGTCACGCGATTGCTGTCGTAGATCCAGATCAGGTTAGACAACTTCAGGTGTCCCGCGAGCGACGCGGCCTCGTGCGACACGCCTTCCATCATGCAACCGTCACCGCACACCGCATACACGCGATAGTCGAAAATCTTCGCGTCCGGCTGGTTGAAATGCGTTTCGTACCAGCGCGCGGCGATCGCCATGCCAACGCTATTGCCAAGCCCCTGCCCGAGCGGACCTGTGGTGGTTTCCACGCCGGTCGTGATCCGGTATTCCGGGTGGCCCGGCGTGTTGCTGTCGATCTGGCGGAAATGCTTGATGTCATCCATCGACACGGCCGGCTTGCCGGTGGGCTTCTCGTCGTGATCGAGGCCTTTCACGCCCGTCAGGTGCAGCAGCGCGTAAATCAGCATCGACGCGTGGCCGGCTGACAGCACGAAGCGGTCGCGATTGGGCCATAGCGGCTCGCTCGGATCGTAGCGGAGATGGTTCTGCCAAAGATGATAGGCAGCCGGCGCGAGCCCCATTGGCGTACCCGGATGACCTGAGTTGGCTTTCTGCACCGCGTCCATCGCGAGGGTGCGAATGGTGTTGATGGAAAGCATGTCGAGATCGGAAAACTGCGAGGGGTTTTGTGGCATGAGCGACGACTCCTTTTGCGTAGAGCGCGCTGCGGCACGAAAGGCGCCACAACGGGCAACCGGGACCTTCCAGCAAGTGTAGTGCCATGACATCAGGCGCGTCACCGAAGAACCGCTGACCAGCCCATGAACCGCGCGCGCTGCGGGGCGCAGACGGCGTCCAAAAGCTTGGCGACAACACGTGCGGGTAATCAGACTAACAACGCAGACTAACGACGCTACGCTTGAAACCTTGCAAAAACGGCTTTAATCGTACACGCGAGACGGACTGGGAATAGCCAGCGCATATGACAAATTTTATCGCTGTCGAAGCTGGGGCGACGAGCACAACGATACCGTGAAGGCCGAAACATTGGCCGCATGAGGAAACTACCATAGCCATCGGAGCAACGCATCGAAGCTACAATGGGCGTCCGCCAGAGGCCCGGCGCGCCGCGCCCCGCGGCCGCTTCCGCTCTTGTTGCGTTCCGCCTGATCTCGCCTTACATGATAGAGAAATCGTCCTCGATGCAGGTTCCAGCCGCTTCGCGTTCCACGTCCGGTCCTCCAGTCATCGTGCTGCTGGTCGCAGCGACGTTCTTCATGGAAAACCTCGACGGCACGATCATCGCGACCGCATTGCCGCAAATGGCGCGCTCGTTCGGCCTTCATCCCGTCGATCTCAGTCTCGGGATTACGTCGTACCTTCTGACGCTCGCCGTGTTCATTCCGATCAGCGGCTGGGCAGCGGACCGCTTCGGCCTGCGCACCGTATTCGGCAGCGCCATCGCCGTGTTCACGGCTGCATCGGTCCTGTGCGGCATGACATCCACCTTGCCGACGTTCACGGCCGCGCGGGTCCTGCAGGGCATTGGCGGTGCAATGATGGTGCCCGTTGGGCGCCTCGCCGTGCTGCGCGCCACGCCCAAGGAAGGGCTGATGCGCGCGATCGCCGTGATTACCTGGCCCGGCCTTGTCGCGCCCGTGATCGGGCCGCCGCTGGGCGGATTCATCACGACGTATTCGTCCTGGCGATGGATTTTCTATCTGAACTTGCCACTCGGCTGTATCGGCCTCGTGCTCGCGCTGCGCT
>NZ_JBAUSA010000682.1:0-1749 GCF_049581465.1 Caballeronia sp.
CCCGCGTCCTTGAGCAAGCGCGCGCCGCGTTGCGACAAGGCAGGCGGTGCCGCGTCCGGTTGCACGAGCTTGCCCTCGATCCCATCGGACACGATTTCATCCGGGGCGCTATCCGCGACGAAGGTCCCTCGCCCTGTCGCGGAACTGACATAGCCTTCCAGCGCGAGTTGCTCGTACACCTGCGTGACGGTGTTGCGCCCAAGGCCCAGTTCGGCCGCGAGCAATCGCGACGAAGGCACCTTCGACCCGGCCGCAAGTTCCCGCGACAAGATCGCCTCCTGCAACAAGCGATGCAGTTGCCGATAGACCGGCTGCGCGCTGCCGCGGTCAAGCCGCTGGGCCAGCCAGTCAGACAAGGCAATCGCTCGCATCGAATTGGCTCCTATATATTTATCAAAATGGCTCTGATGTTGAGAGCCAAATCTAATTATAGTCATTGAAATCGAACCGATCATCAATGGAGACTTGCGCCGTGAACCAAACCGTGAAAAACGCCGACCTGAAAGCCCGCAAAGACGCAGCCACGCCCCGGGGCGTCGGCGTAATGTGCGATTTCTACGCGGCCCGAGCCGAAAACGCGGAGTTGTGGGATGTCGAAGGCAATCGCTACATCGACTTCGCGGCGGGGATTGCGGTCTGCAATACAGGGCATCGCCACCCGAAGATCGTCGCGGCCATTCGCGCGCAACTCGACTTGTTCACGCATACCGCTTACCAGATCGTGCCGTACGAGTCGTATGTGTCGCTGGCGGAAAAGATCGTCGCGCGTGCGCCCGGCGACTACGCAAAGAAGGCCGCGTTCTTTACGACCGGCGCGGAAGCGGTCGAAAACGCCGTGAAGATCGCGCGCGCCGCGACCGGGCGCCCGGGCGTGATCGCGTTCACCGGCGGCTTCCACGGCCGCACGCTCATGGGCATGGCGCTTACCGGCAAGGTCGCGCCTTACAAGATCGGCTTCGGGCCGTTCCCCTCCGACGTATACCACGCGCCGTTTCCGAATCCGCTGCACGGCGTGAGCGTTGAAGACTCGCTTCGCGCCATTGACTATTTATTCAAGGCCGATATTGAAGCGAAACGCGTGGCGGCCATCATCTTCGAACCGGTTCAGGGCGAAGGCGGCTTCTATCAGGCGCCGCTGGAATTCGTGCGCGGGTTGCGCCGGATCTGCGACGAACACGGCATCCTGCTGATCGCCGATGAAGTGCAAACGGGCTTCGCGCGCACCGGCAAGCTGTTCGCGATGAACCATTACGATGTCAGCGCGGACCTGATGACCATGGCGAAGAGTCTCGCGGGCGGCATGCCGCTGTCGGGCGTCGTCGGGCGCGCGGATGTCATGGATGCGGCCGCTCCCGGTGGTCTTGGCGGGACGTACGCGGGCAATCCGCTCGCGGTGGCGTCGGCGCTGGCTGTGCTTGAGATAATAGATGGGGAGAAGCTGTGCGAGCGCGCAACGCGCCTGGGCGACAAGCTCAAGAGCAAGCTGGAAACGCTCAAGGCTGACGTGCCCCACATCGCTGATATTCGTGGTCCCGGCGCCATGGTCGCGGTCGAATTCTGCAAACCGGGTACATCGGACGGCGACGCGGACTTTACCAAGCGCGTACAAGCCCGCGCCCTGGAACGCGGCTTGTTACTGCTGGTTTGCGGCGTCTATGGCAACGTCGTTCGCTTCCTGTTTCCTCTCACCATTCAGGACGCCGTGTTCGACGAAGCGCTTGCTATCATTGAAGACGTACTGACGGAAAC
>NZ_JBAUSA010000683.1:0-6059 GCF_049581465.1 Caballeronia sp.
GACAATGGTCCGACGAGAAGCGGGTCGATGAAATAGATTCTTGGTGCGTACGCTTGAAGCATGTGATGGTGTTCCATCGGTCGTCTTTTTCCAGTTCGTCTTGCTATGGCGTGGATGCGGGAAAACGCGATCGCGCTCAACGAGGCGAAAACCAAACCGCGCGAACAGCAACGGCAGGGGAGCCTCAGACACTCGTCAATGCACCGGTTCCGGGGATCGAGCGCTGCCGCATCGCCATGACAACGTTCGATAAAGAAGCGTCATGAACGATGCGCGGTTCAGCGGCGCCAGGGGTCGCCGTGAGGTCACAGCACGTAGCGTGCCGCACCATCATAGCGACCCTTGGCAGAATTAGTACTGGTATGGGAGTGCTCGCCGGCGAGCAAGTTCCGGCTCGGCATGCGAGTCGTGAAATTAGCCGCCGGCCGAACTGCCGCCCGGAGCCAGGGTCAAAGGCCTCGCCCTGGCATAAGCCCCGTCAGGCGCGGCGGGCGACAAACTGCGCGTCTTGCGCCTCGCGACGTTCGATGTGCTCGATGTGTTCGATGCGTTCAATGTGTTTGCCAACTGCAACCACCGTGGCGGGCGCAGCCTTGCGGGTGCGCAACGGAGCCTTTGCCGGACGCGCGTCGCTGAGCGCGGCGTACAAATCGACGTACTTGGTCACGGCGTGGTCCCAGCCGTAATCGCGTGCCATGGCATTGCGCTGAATCGCGCGCCATTGCTGCGGACGCATGAAAGCGTCGACCGCGCGGGTGGTGGCGGCGATCACATCCTGGGCGCGGTCGCCGTCAAAGAGAAAACCGGTGCCGGCACGCAAGGACGTCGCGTCTTCGAAGCCGCCAAGCGGAGATGACTGAAAGCCTTCATGCAACGCGAGACCTTCAGGGGCATCGACGATCGTGTCCGCCAGCCCGCCCACTCGCGATGCCACCGGCAAGGTGCCGTAGCGCATTGCGTAGATCTGCGTGAGGCCGCACGGCTCGAACCGGCTACCGTGCAGCAGGATGTCGGCCCCCGCGTGCAACACATGCGCTCGGCGCTCGTCATAACCAATAAAGACGCCCACGCGATCCGGCCAGCTTTGCGCGAGCTGCTGGAAAGCCGCTTCGATAGTCGCGTCGCCCTTGCCGATCACCGCCACCTGCAGACGCGGATGTTGTTCGAGCAACGCGGGAATGGCGTTGACGGCGACATCGGCCATTTTTTGCGATGTCATGCGGCTGCCGAGCGCCATGACGGGGACGAACGGGTCGGCGGGGAGGCCGAACAATTGTTGCAGTTCGCGCTTGCACGCGTGCTTGCCGCGCATGTCGGCAAAAGAATAATTGCGGGCGATTTGCGGATCGGTGGCCGGATTCCACGCGTGCGTATCGATCCCGTTGATGATCCCCGCGAGCTTTCCCGCGTGCGCCTGGAGTACGCCTTCCATCAGGTGACCGAAACGCGGTGTGAGGATTTCACGTGCATAGGTCTCGCTGACGGTTGCGACGCGGTCGGCATGGACAATGCCCGCTTTCATCAGACTCAACGCGCCGTAGAACTCGATACTTTTGGGCTCCGTCAACGCGGGCGCCAGCCATTGCTCGGGCACGCCGAGCGCTGCACCAAGCGAGAGCGGATAGTTGCCCTGGAACGCCAGATTGTGGATCGTAAACACGCTTTTTGCGTGCACGCCCGCGCGCTTCATCAGGAGCGGCGTGAGGCCGGAATGCCAGTCGTGCGCATGCACGATGTCGGGCTTCTTGATCCCGCGAATGCCTTCTGCAATCCGAACCGCCGCCGCCGATAAAGACGCAAAGCGGATCGCGTTGTCGTCGTAATCGCGTCCTTGCGCGTCCTGGTATAGACCGTCGCGCATATATAAGTGGTCCATGCGCAAGAGCATGACCGGAACGCCTGTGTCCGGCATGCGGCCGCGATATAACGCCCCGTCGCCGCCCGGCAGGCCCATAAGGGTTGCCGCCCTGTGCAATCCCTCGACCGTCTGCAACGCCTGAGGATAAGCAGGAATCAAGATCGTGGCATTGATACCGGCGGCACGCAACGCGGCGCCGTATGCGCTGACCATATCGCCGAGTCCGCCGGTCTTGGCGAGTGGCACGGCCTCTGAAGCGACAAGCAAGACGTTCAAGGGCAAAGCGGTCTCCTGGATTCTTGATAGATGAAAAGCGATGAATTGCCGCTAGCCAGTGATATCGGCTAGCGCGCGTCCGGGGCTTTTATCGAAGGCTGGGGTGAAAGTGGTGCGTACGGGTTTTCCAGAGCAAGCCGTGTGCCACCTTCGTATGTTTCCTGCTAAGAGTGGCTAACACTGACTACGTTGGTGCATGGTGGCCTGATCGAATGACAGGCGCGAGAAACTGTGTAAGAAAGTAGGTGCGCTGGGCGGCCTTTTTTACACGTCGATATGTGCAATGTTTATACGAATAGCGGGCTTGGCGACCTAACGCTTGCCGATTAGGAGAAAATTATTTGATTAGCGATCCAGATTGATTTGTTTGCGGAAAAAATGCCCGAACAAGCTTGGGCAATCGGAGTAATTATTGCTTAGCGGGATAAGACTTCGACTCTAAGGTCTGAGCTTTAACATCCCGCTCACCTCATGGCCCAAGCAAGCCGGCGGCGGTATTTACGCATAGCCCGATCACCGCTGCGTTAAAGAAGAACGAAAGAACGGATTGCGCCAATGCTGTGCGTCGCACGTCGGTCGAGCGCAACACGACATCGGAAGTCTGGGACGCGACGGCGATGGTGAATGAGAAGTAGAGAAAGTCCCAATAGGTTGGCAAGAGATGAGCATCGGGAAATTTCAGCGATGTCTCGCCCCCCTCCAACGCGCCGGATAAATAGTATTGCCGAGCGTAGTGAAGCGTGAACAGGGTCGGGATAAGACACCACGCGCCGATCATGGTAAAACCCGTCAACAGATAGTTCGGCAGTGCACCGCGAGCGCCGAGGTTCTTGGCCGCGGCTAGCTCAACCACGATTGCTATGAGGCTTGCCACCGCTGCAACGCTGACGATGGCCAGGAACGCACCGGCGTTTTCATCTTCGCGTATCGCAAGCGCCTGTACTTTCCTCTGGTCCGCATTGGCCATTCTTATCCAGATCATCACGAGGTAGAGCCACACCGCAGCATCCCAGCCGAGCAGTCCACGCGGAATCGGCCGGAACTCATGTGGGACCAAAAGCGTGACGATTACGCCGACGACGAGTGCAATGCCGGCACGGGGGCGGGAGCGCAGAGCCTGGGGGATGAGATTCATTTTTCCTGGGGGCGTAGTAGGAGGACGCGGCATTGAGCTGCGATACCGGGACTATTGCTTGCTGTTGTTCAAATCTAATGGGCGATATCCGAACCTGGATTCGATCTTCACCCTCTGGAGTTCACCGCATGACACAGCACGTTTCGCGCCTTGCGCACTCGGCCGCGCGCCGGCACTTTGTTCTTGGCGCTTGCGCCTCAGCGGCGGTGGTTGCATTCACAGCGGCGGGCTTCGGCTTTCCTTCGTTCATCGCCCAGGCGTTTGCCGTGGAATCGCACCCGCCGCCCGCCGGCCTCGAAGGCTTCCTGCTGCTGTCGCAGAAGCTTACCGGACGAGCGAGCTTTGACCGCGTCCTGGCACAGCGCGTCTACGACGCGCTGTCGAAAGCGGATAGCCAGTTCGTGGCGAATGTCGCGCAACTTAACACGTGGCTCGCGTCTCATGGCGGTGTGCCTTCGGACACCGTCACTCAAGCGCTCCAGGCCGACACGCCAGCGCTTGCAGTCACGGTGGGCGCAATAATGCGCGCGTGGTATCTCGGTCTTGTCGGCGATGCGCCCCGCGTAAGCGTGGTGGCGTACGAGCGCGCGTTGATGTTCGACCCCGTGGCCGATGTGCTGACCATTCCATCGTATTGCCGCGACGTGCCGTTCTACTGGACGCAGAAGCCTCCCGGAGCGGCCACATCCTGATTGGCAGGCGCACAAGCCACGCCCAAACAACGGCCAGGCAAGCGCGCAGTTCGACAAAACAAGAACCTACCTCACAGGACAATAACAAATGGCAAATTCGAATTCCGCCGATGTGGTGGTTGTCGGGTCCGGCGTGGCGGGCGGTCTCGTGGCGCACCAACTGGCGAGCGCCGGGGCATCCGTGATCCTGCTCGAAGCGGGACCGCGCATTCCGCGCTGGCAGATCGTCGAGAACTTTCGCAATTCGCCCGCGAAGTCGGATTTTGCTTCGCCGTATCCTTCCACGCCTTACGCGCCGCATCCGCAGTATTCGCCCGAGAATCACTACCTGATCCAGAAGGGCGAATATCCGTATGCGTCACAGTATTTGCGGCTCGTCGGCGGGACGACGTGGCATTGGGCGGCCGCCGCGTGGCGCCTGCTGCCCTCCGATTTCAAACTCAAGACGATGTACGGCGTGGGCCGCGATTGGCCGATCCCGTACGAAGCCATCGAGCCGTGGTACTTCGCGGCTGAAGTGGAGCTTGGGGTATCGGGGCCGGGAAGTCACGTCGATCTCGGCTCTCCGCGCTCCAAGCCTTACCCCATGGACATGTTGCCGCTCTCCTATATGGACCAGCGTTTCTCCGATGTCCTCAACGCCCAGCAATTTCATGTCGTGCCCGAACCGGTCGCGCGCAACAGCCGTCCGTACGATGCGCGCCCGACGTGCTGCGGCAACAACAATTGCATGCCGATCTGTCCAATCGCCGCGATGTACAACGGCGTCACGCACGCGGAGAAGGCGGAGCGCGCGGGCGCGCGGCTGATCGCACAAGCGGTGGTGTACAAGATCGAAGCCGATGACAAAGGCTTGATCACCGCCGTGCATTACAAGGATCCGAACGGCAATAGCACGCGGGTGACGGGCAAGCTCTTCGTGTTGGCGGCAAACGGTATTGAAACGCCGAAGCTGATGTTGCAATCCGTCTCCGATAAATTCAGCACTGGCATTGGCAATAGCTCGGATCAGGTCGGCCGCAACCTGATGGATCATCCCGGCACCGGCGTGACCTTCCTCGCCAACGAGGCGATGTGGCCGGGGCGCGGCCCGATGGAAATGACATCGATAGTAAATTTCCGCGATGGTGCGTTCCGCTCCGAGTATTCGGCGAAGAAGCTGCACTTGTCGAACGGGGTGGCGACCGGCGGGATTACCGCCGCGTTGATCGCGAAAGGTCTGACTGGCGGTGAACTGGACCGGCAGATTCGAGACCGCAGCGCGCGCACGCTCAATATCAACAGCTTTCACGAGCATCTGGCCGAGCCGCAGAACCGCGTGATTCCGTCATCGGATCACAAGGACGCGCTGGGCATTCCCCAGCCCGAGATCTATTACTCGATCAACGATTACGTGAAGAAAAGCGCGGCGGACACGCGCCTGCATTACGCGCGCATTGCTGAATTGTTCGGCGGCACGGAGATCACCTTCGACGATAAATTCGCGCCGAACAATCACATCATGGGCACGACCATCATGGGTGCGGACCCGAAGGATTCCGTGGTGGACCCCGAATGCCGCATGCACGATCACCCGAACCTGTTCGTAGCGGGCAGCGCGGTGATGCCGACGGCGGCATCGGTGAATTGCACGTTGACGCTTTCGGCGTTGTCGCTGCGACTTGCAGACAAGCTGAAGAAAGAACTTTGATGCGCCGGAGACCCACGATGAAAACCCATGAGCCTCGCGACGCCAACCCGTTCCGGAATCTCAAGCGCCTCGCTGCGGCGTGCGCGGGGACCGTGCTCGCCGTTGCCGGCGTGTCGTATCACGTGCCGACCCGGTTCTGGCCTATCGAAGCCGCCCAGGCGCAGGCCGCCGTCACGACGACCGGTGTTGCGCCCGTGGTGAAACCCGACAAGCTGACCAACGCCGATCTCGTCAAGCGCGGCGAATACCTGACACGTGCCGGCGATTGCGCTGCGTGCCATACCGCCGATAAATCGCGCCCGTTCGCAGGCGGCCTTCCGATCACCACGCCGTTTGGCACGATCTATACGCCCAACATCACGAGCGATCCGGATACTGGCATTGGTCGCTGGACCGACGCCGATTTCC
>NZ_JBAUSA010000684.1:0-3966 GCF_049581465.1 Caballeronia sp.
CCTCTATGGCCTGGGCGTCGGTCCGGGAGACCCCGAGCTGATTACCGTCAAGGCGCTGCGCTTGCTGGGCTCGGCCCCGGTCGTCGCCTACTTTGTTGCGAAGGGTAAGAAGGGCAATGCGTTCGGCATTATCGAAGCACACCTTAACGAGTCGCAAACGCGCATGCCGCTCGTCTATCCCGTGACCACCGAAGCGCTCGAACCCCCGCTTTGCTATGAAACGATCATCGGCGAGTTCTACGATGAAGCCGCGATCCGGATCGCCGACCATCTTGAAGCGGGTCACGATGTAGCCGTGATCTGTGAAGGCGATCCGTTTTTCTACGGCTCGTACATGTACTTGCATGACCGGCTGGCGGAGCGCTTCGAAGCCGTTGTCGTACCCGGCGTGTGTTCCATGCTCGGCGGCGCAGCCGTGCTCGGTGTGCCGCTCGTTTACCGGAACCAGAGCTTGTCGGTGTTGTCGGGCGTGTTGCCGGAAGCCGATTTGAAACAGCGCCTGTCCACCGCCGACGCCGCCGTGATCATGAAACTCGGCCGCAACTTCGACAAGGTTCGCCGGGTGCTGACGGAACTTGGCCTGGATAAACGCGCGCTGTATGTCGAGCGCGCGACCATGGCGAACCAGCGGATCGTGCCGCTCGCCGAGGTCGATCCAATGGCGTCGCCGTACTTTTCCTTGCTCGTCGTGCCGGGGGAACCATGGCGCACGTGAGCACGTTCGAACCAGCGCCGCCCGTGGCAATCATGGTGCTGGGTATCGGCGCGCTCGATACCGCGCGACGCATTCAGGCACGTTATCCGGGGTCGAGCGTGCATGGTCTTGCAAGCCGTGTGCAGGCCGATGTCGCGTTCACCGATCTCGGCGCTCACTTGCGAAACCTGTATTCGAGCAACACGCCCGTGGTCGCGTTGTGCGCAGCGGGAATCGTCATTCGATGCCTCGCGCCCATTCTCGCCGATAAAACGGTCGAGCCGCCCGTGCTCGCCGTTGCCGAAGACGGCAGCGCGGTCGTGCCGTTACTGGGTGGTCTGGGCGGCGTGAACGTGATGGCGCGGGAAATCGCTGCGGCGTTGGACATAGCGCCCGCTATTACGACGAGTGGCGAATTGCGTTTCGGCACCTGCCTTCTCAATCCGCCGCCCGGTTACGTACTCGCCGATATCGAGCAGGGAAAGCGCTTCGTGTCTGACCTGCTGGCGGGGGAAACGACCCGAGTGGAAGGCGAAGCGCCGTGGCTCGATGAAGCAGGCCTGCCGCAGTCGGCCGAGGCCATCCGCACGATTCGCGTGACGCCTTTTGCCGGCGATGGCGCGAGGCAGTTAATGATCCACCCGCGCTGTGTGGTGGCTTGTGTGAACGACCGGGCCCTCTCGTCTGACGCGTCGATCGTCGAGCAAATTCGTCATGCGTTTGGCGAACATCGCATAGCGCGGTTGTCGCTAGCCGCCGTGCTTGCGCCTCTCACGAGCATGATCTCCCAACCACTCGCCGACGCAGCACGCACGCTCGATGTCCCGCTGCGCTTCGGCGAACTTCCTTCGGGCTTCGAAGTGTTTGGGTCCGCGCAGGAAGGTATTGTGTTGGCGCTTGCGCCGCGCCCCATGGATCCGCTCTCGCTCGGTCAGGCACGTGGCACGCTGAGCGTGATCGGCCTCGGTCCCGGCTGCGCGGACCTGATGGTCCCCGCAGCGAAGCTTGCGTTGTCCCTGGCCGACGATATCCTCGGCTACGAAACCTACGTTCGCATGGCTGGCCCGTTCAAGCCGCATCAAGTGCTCCATTGCAGCGACAACCGCGAAGAGATGCAGCGCGCGCGCCATGCGTTCGAACTTGCGAGCACGGGACGCAAGGTCGTGGTTGTGTCATCGGGCGATCCGGGCGTGTTCGCGATGGCGGCGGCGGTGCTCGAAGCACTCGACGCGGCACGCGATAACGCCGCCTGGGGCGCGGTCGAATTGTCGATCGTACCGGGGGTATCGGCCGCGCTGGCGACTGCGGCGCGTGCAGGTGCGCCGCTCGGACACGACTTTTGCATGCTCTCCCTCTCCGATAACCTCAAGCCCTGGGCGGTCATCGAAACGCGCTTGAGGCATGCTGCTCAAGCCGATCTCGTGATGGCCTTCTATAATCCCGTATCTCGCGCACGGCCGTGGCAACTCGATGGGGCGCTGGACATCCTGCGCGAATACCGCGCGGGAACGACCGTCGCTGTGCTAGGACGAAACATCGGTCGACCGGGCGAAACGCTAAGGACCACGACGCTTGCAAACCTGCGCTCCGATCAGGTCGACATGCGCACCATGGTGATTGTCGGTTCTTCGACAACCCGCAGCTTTGCGCGCGTTGGGCCGGATGCCGGCGAGTGGGTCTACACACCGCGCTGGTACGAATAAACTACGCCGATGTCATGTCAGCGGCGTGCAGGTAGTCCGCCTGCCATGACGCGGCAAGCGTCGAACAACGGCTGAGCGGCACGGCTTCATTCTCGAAATCGATGATCACGATCTGGTCGGCGTCAGAGGGTCGGACCGGTGTTTCCGGGCTGCGTCCATCGGTGAGAAGCCAGAGAAGACGTCGCTGGGAAGGCTTTCTGCGCGCGGCTTTGGCAAGCACGTTAGCGGCTGTACGAACACCGAGCGCGAGGGGCGTTCCACCGCCGCCGCCAATAGGCGCAAGCCAGTGATCGTTCCACCAATGCGCCGCTCCCGGCTCGCGCCGCACCTGCGCCGTGACCCCGCCGAAGCACACCAGGGCCACCTCGGCGCGTTCACGATAAGCCCGGCTAAACATTGCCACGACCATACCTTTAGCCAATGCAAGCCGCTTGCCGGACAGCATGGAACCCGAGCAATCGAGTACGAAGCAGTGCAGCGCGCCTGCATCACCTTCCTCGCGACGAAAGCGCAAATGCCCTGCGTCGAGCGGCTGATTGCGTTTCGCGCGTAGCGTCTGAATCCAGTCGATGCGCACGCCCGCCTCGCCCTCTCGCGACGGTGTCTTACCAGCAGTAGAAGGTTTCAGCCATCGAAGGCGGCCGGGTTCGGCCTCACCATCCGGCCTTCGATGGCTCAGGATTTTTTTGATGAAAGCGGCCGAACGTTCTTGACCCTCGTAATATCGACGGGTTCGGGTGGCATGTATCCGACGCTCGATTCGTCGCTATCCCCAAGTCGTTCGTCTGTTTGAGAATGAGCGCCTTGTTCACCGCGAGCGCCCGACGGGTTGCCTTCCTTGCGCCGATGCACCAGCACCGATTCCGACACGCGTTCAACGTGCTCCACGCCCACCGCCGGCGCCTGTTCGAACGCAGCTAGCGCCCTCGCCGCCCGCAGCATCACAAGGTCTGCTCGCAACCCATCGACGTGCGCTGCGATGCACAACGCACTGACACGAGCGTGAACCGCGTCGTCGAATGTGAGGCTCGACAGCGTTGCGCGAGCGTGTCGAAGCTTGAGCGCCAACGCATCCTGCCGATCCGCAAAGCGCGCACGAAACGCTTCGGGATCCATATCGAATGCCAATCGCGCCTTGACGATCTCCTGGCGTACGTTCGCGTCGAAGCAATTTTCCAGCATTACCGCCAGGCCAAAGCGATCCAGCAATTGCGGCCTGAGTTCGCCTTCCTCGGGATTCATCGTCCCGACCAGCACGAACCGTGCGTCATGCCTATGCGATATGCCATCGCGCTCGATGACGTTCACGCCGCTTCCCGCCACGTCCAGCAACTGATCCACAAGGGAGTTCGGCAGAAGGTTCACCTCGTCGACATAGAGCACCCCCTGATGCGCCTTAGCAAGCAACCCAGGAGAAAAGCGCACGCCACCGTCACGCAGCACGGCTTCGAGGTCGAGCGTGCCGATCAATTGTTCCTCGCTCGCGCCAAGCGGCAAGGTCACGAAGCGACCCTCAGGCAACAATTCGGCGAGCGCACGCGCCGTGGTCGATTTCGCCGTGCCGCGCGG
>NZ_JBAUSA010000685.1:0-5827 GCF_049581465.1 Caballeronia sp.
GCAGTGGTTTGCGTCGGCGCCTGCCGCGCTGCGCTCGGTGGTGATGGCGCTGCTGGTGGCGCGGGTGGTCTCGCCTGCTTCCAAGCTCGCCACGCATCGCATGCTGTGCGAGCAGACCGCGACCCACTCGCTGTCGCGGCTGCTGAAGCTGGGCGACGTCGACCTCGAGAAGGTCTATGCCGCGCTCGACTGGCTGGGAGAAGCTCAGGAAGGCATCGAGAAGCGCCTTGCTCGGCAGCATCTGGGTGGCAGTACGCTGGTGCTCTATGACCTCACCTCCACGTGGGTGACCGGACGCTGCTGCGAGCTCGCGGCGCGCGGCTACAGTCGCGATGGAAAGCGTGACGACCCGCAGATCGTGTTCGGGTTGATCTGCACTCCTGATGGCATCCCGGTGGCGCTCGAAGTCTTCGCCGGCAACACCGCCGATCCGGCCACCGTGGCACCTCAGGTGGCGAAGCTCAAGGACCGCTACGGCATCGACCAGCTCGCCTGGGTGGGTGACCGCGGCATGCTCACACAGGCACGCATCGACACGGTATTGCGCCCGGCCGGACTGGACTGGGTGAGCAGCCTGCGCGCGCCGCAGATGGCTGCGCTCGCCCACGAGAAGGGGCCCTTCCAGCCGTCGCTGTTTGATGAGCGCAACCTGCTCGAAGTAACCAGTGAGGCGTTCCCCGGCGAACGGCTCATTGTGTGCCGCAATCCTCTGCTGGCCGAGGAACGGACCCGCAAGCGCGAGGCCCTGCTGCAGGCCACCGAAGCTGAGATGATGAAGATCGCCCAAGCGACCACGCGCGCCCGCAACCGCCTCAAGGGTACCGAGGCGATTGCCTTGCGCGTGGGCCGCGTCATCGATCACTACAAGATGGCCAAGCACTTCGAGTTGAACATCACCGACTCGAGCTTCACGTGGGGGCGCAAGTACGAACAGATCCAGCAGGAAGCCGCGCTCGATGGCCTGTATGTGGTGCGCACGAGCTTGCCGGCCGCGGCACTATCCGCCGAGGCGGCCGTGTCGGCCTACAAGGGCCTGGCGGTGGTGGAGCGCGCCTTCCGTTCGCTCAAGACAGTCGATCTGCAGGTGCGTCCGATATTCCACTGGAATGCCGGGCGCGTGCGCGCGCACGTCTTTCTGTGCATGCTCGCTTACTACGTCGAGTGGCACATGCGCGAGAAGTTAAAGCCGATGTTGTTTGACGATGAGTACGTCGAACAAGCGCGGGCGGCCCGGCCTTCACCGGTGGCCAAGGCACGACGTTCGGACCAGGCGAAAGCCAAGGACGCGACCAAACTTGGCGAGGATGGCTTGCCGGTTCACAGCTTCCGTACGTTGCTCGACGACCTGGCGACGCTCGCGTACAACGTCTGTCACACGCCACTCAACCCGGATGCCAGGCTCGTCATGACGACGCGGCCCACGCCCGTTCAGGAAAAGGCCTTCCGCCTGCTCAACGTCAGCCCGGTCGCCTGTACCCAGTAATCGCTTCGCTCGCGCGCACATAATCGTGATAAATCAAAGAATTATGCGCGTCGGCGCTCAAAGCTCGGGCTAGCAACTCCACCGCATCGAGCAGCTCCAGCGGATCCTTGATCGGCAGCATCATCAACGCCATCGCCTGACGCTTGTAGAGGACGCCTACCCGGAACGGCCGCTTTCGAGAAAATCGAAGGACGGTTCCGGGTAGCCTGTCGTCGATCTCAGCCTGCATCATCGCGGTGAGCCATTGCAGATCCCCGAATTTGATGTCTTTTTGAGGGTTTACTGATACCCCGTCGATAATTCATGGGGCTATGCTTGACCCATAAATGGAGAGAGACATGGGCCGCAGCCACATCGAAAAGCGGGAGCAGAATTGGTTCAGTGAGCGCGATTGCGCTTTAAATGAATTCGTCGATCTGTTGGAGGTCGATGACAAAAGCCCGACGCGCTATGCGGCGGAAGTCACGCAGCGGATTCCCGTTTACGACTGTAAGCAACTCGATGGCATCACTCGCGATGCATCCGAAAGAGCGCAGTTGCAGGCGGAATGGGCTCGCGTCTTTCACGATGGCGCGGGGGTGCTGGTGCTTCGGCAAGCATTTGTCGATACCGGACCTGTCGACGACGCAACGGCCGTCTTCGAATCGATTATTCGCAGTGAGCGCGAGCAGGGCTCGCACGCAGCAGACCATTTCGCCAAGGCGGGCGCAAACGACCGGATCTGGAACGCCCAGGAAAAACTCTGCCTGCGAGCGCCCGTAGTGTTCGCGGAATACTTCTCGAATCCGATGCTTATGATGGTGTCCGAAGCGTGGCTTGGCCCGTGCTATCAGATGACGTCGCAGGTCAATGTAGTTCGCCCCGGGGGCGCTGCTCAACAGGCGCATCGCGATTACCACCTTGGTTTCCAGACGGTAGAAGAGGCGCAACGCTATCCTGCGCACGTGCATCGGATGTCCCGCTTCCTCACGCTGCAGGGCGCTATTGCGCATAGCGACATGTCAGTTGAGAGTGGACCCACGAAGCTCCTGCCGTATTCCCAGCGCTATGCCGAGGGATATCTGGCATGGCGTCGAGCTGATTTTCGGGAATATTTCGAAAATCATTTCGTACAACTACCGCTCGCGAAGGGCGATGCCGTGTTTTTCAATCCCGCGTTGTTCCATGCGGCCGGCGAAAATCGCACTGCGGACGTTCAACGCATGGCGAATCTCTTGCAGGTCTCATCTGCTTACGGCCGGGCGATGGAGGTGCTCGACCGCAGGAGAATGTGCGAGGCGGTTTATCCGGTATTGCGCGAGCGCCGCGCGTTAGGGCAAATAAGTGAAATTGAAACCGCCGCGGCAATTGCATCCTGCGCTGAGGGGTACCCGTTCCCTACCAACCTTGATCGCGATCCACCGGTCGGCGGGCTGGCCCCGGAAAGCCAGCAGGGACTCATGCACCGCGCACTTGACGAGGATTGGGAACCCGCCAGATTCACGCTCGCCTTGAACGATCACGCTGCGCGACAGCGATCTGCGTGAATTTGCGCCAGACGCGGGCAAGCCTGGTGCGTGGAAAATCGCCGTCAGTGAGCAGCACCGCCAACCACTGATGGCAATACGACGGGCGTTGACACACCTGTTGCATCCGATGTAGGAACCGTCGCATATCTCTTGTGCGAAGTTCGTGCGCAACCGCACATCATTGCCGGCAAGTCTGGTAATCCGCGGACGCGCCAGGACCGAATCGTCGCACTCCGCTAACGCGAGAACTCCTCGAAGACGAGATGTCGGAGCCACTGATTGCTCGGCTCGCGGTGATTCCTGGCATGCCAAAGGACATTAATGACGATGTCCGGAATCTTTACGGGGCATGCAACCGTTTCAAGGCCGAACGGCGCGAGCGTTCTCATTGCATAGGCCTCCGGCACAACGGCAATCAGATCGGTGGTTTGTAGAATGTGGCCAACCGCAATGAAATGCGGTACGCGCAAGCGAATATGTCGCGTGACGCCAGCCCGCTGGATGACCGAATCGACCATGCCGTGGCCGGTTCCTTCGGCGACAATCGACACATGCTCGGCTTCACCAAACGCTTTAAGCGACATGCCGGTTTTCCCAAGAGGGTGACCCTTGCGGAAGATGCAGGCATAGCGTTGTCGAAACAACCGGCGCTGAAAGAATCCGGTCATCAGGTCCGGCAGAAAGCCGATTGCCAAGTCGACGTGTCCTTGTTCCATCTCATCGCGCAACGTATCGGTTGGGTCGCGGACCGTACTGATCGTCACGCCGGGAGCAACCTTCGCCAACTTCTTCATGAGAGCGGGAAGGAAGTAGATCTCCCCAATGTCGGTCATGGCAACCGTAAATGATCGCGTACTCGATGCAGGGTCGAACGTTGCTTTCGCATTGAGCGTGTTGTAGATCGCCCCTAGCGCATAGCCGATTGGCTCGGCAAGCGTTTCGGCAAGGGGTGTCGGGATCATTCCTTTCGATGTGCGAAGGAAAAGCTCGTCGCCCAGAATCTTGCGCAGTCGGTTAAGCGCGTTGCTGATTCCCGGTTGCGAAATGCCGAGTGTTTCAGCGACTGCCGATACCCGACGTTGCCTCAGCAGTTCGTTGAATACAACCAGCAGGTTCAGGTCGATGTCCTGAAGCTCCATGTCGCGTCTCCTCTCTTTCTATCTCGCATTATCACCGACAGTGATTTGAGATATCAACCATCTTCTATTTATCAATACAGTGTGCGGCGGCATGATGGCTCCATCGATAGACCAGCCTGGAGACACTTGTGCCATGGACGTATCAATTCTGCCGCTTCAGCGGACCCTTGATGTGCGCGCTGGAGAAAACCTGCTCGACGTACTGCGCGCAAACCAGATCCCTATTTCATACAGTTGCATGGCCGGTCGTTGCGGCACATGCCGGTGCCGGGTGGCCTCGGGCCGTGTGCTCGCGACCGGCAGTGGAGACTCAAACCCACCCACGAGCGCGGGCCAGTCGGTACTCGCGTGCCAGACGACGCTTGTCGAAAGCTGCGCGATCGAGATACCGGAGGTCGATGAGATCGTCGTTCATCCGGCCAAGATCTTGAAGACAACGGTTCTCGCGATGGATGACCTGACGCACGACATAAAGCGCGTGCGCCTCGGCCTGTCGAAGCCTTTCGAATTCTCGCCGGGGCAATACGCCAATCTGCAGTTTGCGCCGCAACATGCCCGGCCGTATTCAATGGCAGTTACGCAAAATCCGGACGAAATCGAGTTTCATATTCGACTTGTTCCCGATGGTCGCGTCACATCGTACGTTGCGAACGAGCTGAAGGTGGGTGACTCAGTGCGTGTGAGCGGTCCGCTTGGCACGGCCTATTTGCGTCGTAAAACCGCCGGTCCGATCGTATGTATTGCGGGTGGCACGGGCCTCGCGCCGATCCTCTCGATCCTGAGGGGTATGACAGAAACCGGCATGGATAACCCCGTGCATGTCTATTTCGGCGTGCGTTCCAGTATCGACATCTACGGTCAACCTTGGCTGACCGAATTGCGAAGCCTGCTTCCACGCATGACGTTTCACATCGTCGTCGCGTCCGAGATGGACTCAACCGACTATCGCGGCGGTGTGGTGACGCAGGCAGTGAGCGACGACTGGAGCCATATGCAAGGTTGGACCGCCTACGTCGCGGGTGCGCCGGTCATGGTCGAGGCGGCGTCGATGCTGCTTCGGCAGAAGGGAATAACGCCCGAACGAATTTATGCCGACGCGTTCTATTCGAGCGGTGTTTGACAACTGAGCGGCACCTTATAAATCAGATCACAGGAGACACAGCATGAACGAGACTCCCGTTGTATTTAGACGGTCGGAATGGAAAGGTGAAGGTTCAAGCCGGATTCCATTTTGGGCCTACACGGACGACGATATCTACCGTCAGGAACTTGAGCGATTTTTCTACTCGGGACATTGGTGCTATGTGGCGCTCGAGGCCGAGATTCCGAATCCTGGCGATTTCAAGCGCACAGCCATCGGCGAGCGGTCCGTCATTGTCACTCGGGCGGCCGACGGTGAAGTGTATGCGGTGGAAAATGTCTGCGCGCATCGCGGAGTTCGCTTTTGCCGGGAAAAGTTTGGCAATCGGAAGGACTTCACGTGTCCGTACCACCAGTGGAACTATGACCTCAAGGGAAATCTTGTCGGCGTTCCCTTTCGTCGCGGGGTGAAGCTCGACGGTAAGGTCAACGGCGGGATGCCATCCGATTTCGATCCGAAGGATCACGGTCTCACGAAGCTGAAAGTTGCAACGCGAAACGGTGTTGTGTTTGCGTCGTTCGACCACGACGTTCCATCGCTTGAGGAGTATTTGGGG
>NZ_JBAUSA010000686.1:0-3936 GCF_049581465.1 Caballeronia sp.
GCGCGCACGCGCTTCGCCTCGATCGCCCCAATCTCGTTGCCGTTAGTGGCAACGTCTGGATCATCTGAAGGGCGAAGCAGGGTGGAGGAATTCGGACCACGGGCTTGGGTGGTGCGCGAACGCGGATAGCCACCTTGAATGGGGCCGTGGATGCGAAGCGTGTGCGCGCCGCTGGTTCTTGAGGGGGGTGTTCGGACTGCGGGTTGGGGTTGCGGGGCCGTGCTACGTTCGTGCCAAAAGCCTGAAATGAGCGACGACGACACTTAGGTATTCGCGGTTTAAAACGCGTTTCTTTGCTTCGTTTCTTTTCGCGTTTGAAAAGAAATGAAGTCCCGCCCCGGATAGGGGCTAACAGTAATAAGCAAGAAAATCCGACTTAAGCAGAACGACCACGCTAGCAGAAGGACTCAATGCTAAGCCCACACTCGCCGCGAGCAGCACCCCCCAAGGCCTAGCTCGACACTCGCCGCGCGCGGCACCCTCACCGCAAAGCCCCCACCCCCAGAACCGCCAGCAGGCACCTTACCCGATGACTGCCTCCTCGGCGCCCACCTCGACTGAACTCCTGATCAGGTAATCGAACGCGCTAAGCGCGGCCTTCGCGCCTTCACCTACCGCAATCACAATCTGCTTGAACGGCACCGTGGTGACATCCCCAGCCGCAAACACGCCAGGGATCGACGTCGCGCCCCTCGCATCCACAACAATCTCGCCGTGGCGCGACAACTCGACCGTGCCCTTCAGCCATTCGGTGTTCGGCACCAACCCGATCTGCACGAACACACCCTCAAGTTCAACGCGCTTCGTGTCTCCCGATGCCAGATCCTTGTACACAAGACCATTCACCTTCTTGCCGTCACCCGTGATTTCGGTGGTCTGCGCCTGCGTGATGATCGTCACGTTCTTCATGCTGCGCAGCTTGCGTTGCAGGATCTCATCGGCACGCAGTTCCGAAGCAAATTCAAGCAACGTCACCGCGCTCACAATCCCCGCGAGATCACTGGCCGCTTCCACGCCAGAATTACCGCCACCAATCACCGCGACACGCTTGCCCTTGAACAGCGGGCCATCGCAATGCGGACAATACGCCACGCCATGATTGCGATATTCATCCTCACCCGGCACGTTGATATGGCGCCACCGCGCGCCAGTGGCGAGCACGATCGTCTTCGCCTTCAGCACAGCACCATTGGCAAGACGCACTTCATGAATACGTCCCGGCACCAGCGCTTGCGCACGTTGCACGTCCATGATGTCCACGTCGTAGCTCGTCACGTGCTGTTCGAGCGCCGTGACGAATTGCGGTCCTTCCGTTGCCGTCACCGACACAAAATTTTCAATGGCCAACGTATCCAGCACCTGGCCGCCGAAACGCTCGGACGCCACGCCCGTCACAATGCCCTTGCGCGCTGAATAGATCGCAGCCGCCGCGCCCGCAGGGCCGCCGCCAACGATCAGCATGTCGAATACCGGCTTCGTCTCAAGGGCCTTCGCGGCCTTGGCGCCCGCGCCGCTATCGAGCTTCGCGAGGATTTCCTTCACGCCGGTACGGCCTTGCCCAAATACTTCGCCGTTCATGTAGACCGTCGGAACCGCCATGATCTGGCGCTTTTCGACTTCGTCCTGGAACAGCGCGCCGTCAATAGTCACCTGACGAATGCGCGGATTGATAAGTGCCATCACGTTCAGCGCCTGCACGACTTCCGGGCAGTTCTGGCATGACAGCGAAATGTAAGTTTCAAACTGATAGTCGCCGTCGAGTTCGCGGATCTGTTCGATCACGGCGTCATCGAGCTTGACCGGATGACCGCCCGTCTGCAAAAGCGCAAGAACCAGCGACGTAAATTCATGACCCATGGGAATGCCGGCGAAACGAATGCCCGTGGGCTTGCCCGGTTCACCGATGGAAAACGACGGCTTGCGCTCGGCGTCGTCACGCGTTTCGATCACCGCAATGCGGTCCGACAGCGTGGCGATTTCATGAAGCAGACTTTGCAGCTCAGCCGATTTCGGCGAGTCGTCGAGCGATGCAACGATCTCGATCGGCCGGCTGACTTTTTCCAGATACGCTTTTAACTGAGTCTTCAGATTGGCTTCCAGCATGGCGTTTTCGAGTCCGTAACGAGGTGATACTTTAAGGGAATGCAGCGCGCAAAAGCGGTCCGGACCGAGAACGGTCCGGACGATGCAGCGGATTACCGCGGCAGATTACCGCGGTGGATTACTGCATGAGGCTGAAGCTTAGATCTTGCCGATCAGGTCGAGCGACGGCGTCAGCGTTTCAGCGCCGGGCGTCCACTTCGCCGGGCACACTTCACCCGGATGCGCTGCGATGTATTGCGCTGCCTGCACCTTGCGAAGCAGTTCGCCAGCGTCACGGCCGATGCCGTTGTCGTGCACTTCGCACAGCTTGATCTCGCCTTCCGGGTTGATCACGAACGTGCCGCGCAGCGCCAGGCCTTCTTCTTCGATCAACACGTCGAAGTTGCGCGAAATGGCAAGCGTCGGATCGGCGATCATCGGATACTTGATCTTCTGGATCGTGTCCGATGTGTCGTGCCATGCCTTGTGCGTGAAATGCGTATCGGTCGATACGCTGTAGATTTCCACGCCCAGCTTCTGGAATTCTGCGTAACGGTCGGCCAGGTCGCCAAGTTCCGTGGGGCAAACAAACGTGAAGTCGGCCGGGTAGAACACCACCACGGACCATTTGCCCTTCAGGCTTTCTTCGGTAACGGTGACAAATTCGCCCTTGTGGAACGCCTGTGCTTTGAACGGTTTGACTTGACTGTTGATAATCGGCATTGCGTTTTCCTTTTGGTGACGAGGTGTTTGATAAGACAGAACGGAGTATGTAGGCAGACGATTAATAAAGAAAATCGAATGATTCAATGACGCCGATGGTCAATACCTATGAGGGTATTCCCTTTTGCATTGTAGCCGGGCGGCGCAGCGGGCACAGGCGTTGCCCGCAAAAGCGGCGGCGAACCGGAACCGGACCAGCACACAAACAGGAGGTGGTATGAAGATTGGCATCATAGGCGCAGGTAATATCGGGCGGGTCCTGGCACTACGCTGGGTCGAGCATGGCCACGAGGTGCGTATCGGCAATTCGCGCGGACCTTCGACGCTCGCGGAAATAGCCAGTGAAACGGGCGCCACGCCGGCGGAACTGGCCGACGTGGTTCGCGACGCCGCGGTGATCGTCGTGACGATCCCGGAGAACAAGGTCCCCAATCTCCCGGCCGAATTGTTCGCAGGCGTGCCGGACACGACCGTTGTGATCGACACCGGCAATTACTATCCGCGAGAACGCGATGGTCGAATCGAGGAGATCGAGGGCGGCATGATGGAGAGCGCGTGGGTATCCGAGCAGATCGGGCGCCCCGTCATCAAGGCGTTCAACAACATCTACGCGCTCCATTTGCGGGATTTGGGCAAACCCCAGGGCACGCCCGGGCGCATTGCGTTGCCCCTGTCGGGAGACAGCGCCGATGCCAAGGCGGTCGTCACGCAACTGATCAATGAAATGGGCTTTGATGCCGTCGATAACGGCGGTATCGACGATTCGTGGCGCCAGCAGCCGGGAACGCCGGCGTACACGAAGGATTTCGATGCGCAAGGGTTGCAAGTGGCCTTGAGCCAGGCGGAACGTGCTCGCAAGCCCCAATGGAGCGGAACGGAGAAGAGCCCCGGCACCTTCGATAAACCCGCCTGACCCCAAAGCCCGGCGACGCATTGGCGCGACTATCCAGGCCGCGTCGCCGGAAACCGGGCTTCGGGCTTTATTCCAGGCTGATGCCGTCGAAACGATGGCCGCCCAGCGGGCTGATCTCGTAGCCCGTCACGTTTTTGCTCATTAGCTGGAACGCGCTGGCGTGAGCGATCGGCGTGTAGGGCACCTGGTCCTTGAACACGACCTGCGCCTGCTCATAC
>NZ_JBAUSA010000687.1:0-4595 GCF_049581465.1 Caballeronia sp.
CAGGGCCGACCGAATCGATGAACGGCATGTGAGCGGCGGCGGCCACCTTCGAGATATTGCGAAGTAGAGCGATATCCTGAGGCGAGTTCTCGAACTCGAAGTCGCTGATCAGCGCGCTGATCGGCTGGCCGCCCGGCGTGTCGTATTCCTCGATGTACGTGAGGCGGTACAGGCCGCTCTGGATGAGCTCGGGCGCATCCTCGAAATCGCGCGCGAGGGCGTCCTTGGACACGTCCAGCACTTCGATGCGGGTATTTGTTCGAAAGTCCGTGCCGCCGACCAGCATCTTGAGGCCGCGCCAGCGTCCTTCCAGCGCCTGAAATCCGGGCGTGTGCATGACGGCGTCAAGCTGACGGCCGATCTGCCGGTCGAGCTGGCCGATGTGAAAGTCAAGCAGCGACTTGTCCAGACGATCGACTGGCTTGCTCGCCTCGCCAACGAGCTTGAGGAAGGCGCTCATCCCGTGCGCCAGCCGCTCGTCGGCCGACGACTCGGAGAGCAGGTCGCCATCGCGGAACGCTTCGAGCGGGCGCGCCACGCTGACGGGCCTCAGGCTGATCTTGCTGCACAGCGATTCATAGACACTGCTGCTGGCGCTAGAGACTTCTGTCGCGGCGTCGAGCACGACGGTCTCGTGCACGCTTGTCTCGTTCCTGCCGCTTTGCGCGGATACATGACTTGGCATAGGGTTCTTTCTCTAGCGTTTTTCTGCATGCGGTAAAGCCGGATCCGGCTTTATGCGTGACCTTCAGGCTGGGTGGCGGCCGTCACGATCTGCGCAAGCTCGCCGCGCAGTTGCTGGGAGAGCACGTTGTCCTTGAGAATTTTTTCGAACTCGTGCCGAAACGCGCTGTTGTCAAGCAGCTTCGACTTCAGGTCGCGCAGCAGATTGCGCATCGTGAGCATGGCCTGCAGTTCGGGGATCTGACGGGCGACCTGTTCGGGTTCAAAGTCCTTCATCGAGTGAAAGCTCAGCGATACCGGAAGCTCGGAACCATTGTCAGCGAGTGTGTTCGCCGCAGCGACATTCAGCTCAGGCGTAAGATCTGATAACACGGCGTCGAAATTATTCTTGTCGATATTGGTCTTTTTGCGCTCAGCCAGAGGCGCCTGCTCCTTGCCTGCGCTGAAGTCTCCGGCAACAAGCAGCTTGAGTGGCAACTCGACCTTCGTCTGAGCGCCGCCCGTGTGCAGATCCAGCGTGATGGACACCCTGGATTTCGGAATTTCTCGCTGAAAACTGTCCACTTAGCAGTCCGTATAAGGTAGGTCAAAGTAGATAACGGGATGCCGCAGAAACGCGTTCATTGCGATGGTGTGTCCGTTTTCATACCATCGCGCGGACCTGTCAAGCGCACTTCGACGACATTTCCAGATGCTCTCGCAGTTGCCGATCCTCATTCGCGCGATCTTTACTGACCGCGTATTAAACATTGCAGTCCTGCATTAAGTCAAAGAGTCTTTGGCTGCGGGAACGTCATAAATTGTCGCTGAAAGTCGTGATCGTTAGCTTCACGACATTTGATTGTCACACCCAGGTTATCTCATAAATAGGCGTTGTTATTTATGAGATAACCTGGGTGCGATGGACAAACAGATACTTCGTATATCGAATCAAATGTTAAGGGTATACGAACGCTACTAAGCGTGTATAGAATCTGCCATCCATAACCTACAACTACACGACATAGACCCTAACCATGCGGATCGACAAACCGCTTTGGCACGACGGCCTCATTCTCAGCCAGCAACACTTCCAGCAGCAGGACCGATGGACTGACTTCGTGCATCGGCAGTTCGCGTCTGCGGCGATCGCCGAACCGTGGGGAACGTGGGGTGTAGGCATTGATGAACAGGCACTAGCCAGCGAACGCCTGAAGCTCTCGGAGCTTAAGCTTCGCTTTCCTGACGGAACACTGATCGACACCTCGGTAAGCGATGCACTGCCGCCCGCGCGGGATCTGACGCAAGGATTGTCGGCGGAAGTGCAGACCGTGGTCGTGCTGGCCGCGTTGCCACTGATGAACGCGACGGGCAGCAACTGCCGCTTCGACGAGACCACGCTCGCCCGTGCGCGACGCTCGTATCGCGAGTTCGTCAAGGTGACGGATCTGAACGGCACCACTGAAACAGAGATCGCCGCAGAACGCCAGGCGGTGCGGCTGCTGTTCGACTTCGAGTCACATGCGGACGACACGGTGTGTGCGATCGCACGTCTCACGCGAGGGACGGGCGGCCAGTTCCAGGTGGATCATCACTATGTGCCGCCTTGCCTGACTCTCGTCGGCCATGTGCTGCATGTCGAGCGTGTCAAACGACTGGCCGACATTCTTCAGGCAAGGAGTGCGGCGCTCGGTGCGCGCAAGAGCGAGCGTATAGACGAGGTGACCGAATACGGCGTAGCGGACGTCTCGCTGTTCTGGCTGCTGCACTCCATTCACACGTATTGGCCGCAACTGCGATTCTTCGCCACGCATCCGAGCCAGCCGCCCGAGCGCCTCTACTCAACACTTGCGCAACTGAGCAGCGTGCTGATGACCTTTTCGACCGCTTCGCAACTCACGGACATCCCGCCCTACGACCATGCGCGCGCCGACGAGGTCTTCACGAAACTTGAGAAGCTGATTCGCGACCTGCTCGACGCCATCATTCCGTCGCGTGTAGTCGCGATCGGGCTCACGCGCAAGAGTGCGACCACCTGGACGGGCCAGTTCCTCGACGAGCGGCTACGCTCCGGCGCCGACTATTACCTGTCGGTCAATGCCGCACTCCCGCCGTTCGAACTGGTAGAGCAAGTGCCAAAGCTGTGCAAGATCGGTGCCCCGGACGACGTCGAGCACATCGTCAATTCCGCGTTGGCCGGCATTCCGCTCAAGGCGGTGCAGCGAGTACCCGCAGCCATCCCGGTGCGCCTGGACAACCACTACTTCGCGCTCGATGCAAAGGATCCCGCCCATGCGCGGATGCTGGCCTCCGGCACCTGCCAGATCTACCTGCCGACGACCATACCCGGGACCTCGCTTGAACTCTATGCGGTGCTGCGATCATGACATCGTTTCTGAACGCTCCGAAGGAGGTCCACCTGGTCGATCGCCAGGCAGGCAGCAATCGCATGATGGTTCCGGGCATGCGGCAGCTGCTGCGCGACACCGCGTTGCTCGTGACGACGCTCTCGCAGGGCGGCAAAGCGGAATCGGTGACGGTGCTGCGCGAGCGTTGCCAGCAATTGATGTCGGCATTTTCCGCCGCACTCGAACAACGCGGTGTGACAGGGGACGTACGCGACGATGCGCTTTATGCGCAATGCGGGCTGCTCGACGAGGTGGCGCTGCGGGCGCTGCCGATGGACGACAAGGATCAGTGGGACGCGCAGCCGCTGCAAGTCCAGCGTTTTGGCAAACATGACGCAGGTGAGCGCGTGTTTAAACGTCTGGCCGAGCGCATGGGCGAGGCCTCACCCAAGGTTGAGTTACTCGAATGCTATGCCGCGATACTCGGGCTTGGCTTCATGGGTCGCTATGCATCGGCCACGGGGGCTTCCTCCGGGGTACGTGAAGGGCAGGGGGAACGCACGGCGCTGATGGTTTCGCTCGACGCCCAATTGGAAAAGCTACGACCGGCTGTAACGCGCGCGTTCATTGTTGATCGAGCGGGCAGCCGCCTGAGGGACCGGTTCTACCGGCTCTCGCCTTGGGCGATTGCGGCACTCGGTTGTGGGGCCGCCGCGCTCGCCTACCTGATCTGGAGCCATGCGCTTGATCTGCAACTCGCGCATCTGGTTCCGGTCGTGTTGCCAGCAAAGCCGTGACGTCTGACCGGCGCTTAGGGTACTTGGTTGGGTACTCAGGGTATCCCGTCCGCACGATGGTGATCTTCGCGGCCGCGTTGTTGATCGCGCTGCTGTTTCTTGTGGGCCCGATCAGCCGTGGCCTGGTGTGGACAGGGGCGGCTGCCATCGCAATTGCAGCCCTCATCCTGTGGGCTTTTCACAGCCGTCAGCTCGCGCGTGTCCGTGAGCAAAGCGCACCTATGCTGAACGCGCTCGGGTCCACGACAGTGGATCTTCCGGTCAGCCTGCGCACGCGCATGCCGCTTGTGATGATCGTCGGCGACGCACTTGCACAACTCTTTGATGGCCGCGATGGTGCAAAGCGACTTGCTCACGTGGGCGATGGTGCGATCTGGTTGCGGGTTGACCGCCCGCGGGATCTGCCAGGGCTCGCGATGGCAGTCAAGCAGTGGCGTGGGGGACGCGCGCCTGATGCCGTTGTGCTTTCGATCGCGCCCGCGTTGCATGCCGGCGAACACGCGCTCGCGCAAATGCTGCGGCTGGCACGTCAGGCGCTGGGCGATGCCTCCCGCATGCTGGGTACCCGGCTCCCAGGCTATGTCGCTGTCTATCAGCGCTTGAGCGCCGCCCAGCGCACGCAAGTGGCGCCGCAGTGGTACGGCGTATCGTCGGCCATACAGCTTGCGGGTACGCAGCGCTTCGAGAGTCCGATCCGCGTCGCAGAAGAGCAAGTCCAGCAGGCTCACGGCGATCCGGTGCCTGCCGCCCGCGCCGCAAGCCTGGCCTCGATTATCGACTGGACGCA
>NZ_JBAUSA010000688.1:0-5804 GCF_049581465.1 Caballeronia sp.
AATAAGCAAGAAAATCCGACTTAAGCAGAACGACCACGCAAGCAGAAGGACTCAATCCTAGCCCCACACTCGCCGCAAGCAGCACCGCCCCAACCCCAAACCAGACGAAGCGCGCTACTCGTCGCCCAACAGGCCAGCAGCCTGCTCCCCCGGCATTGCCTCCACATCGCGTAGCTTCTTCGTCATCTGGCGCGTACGCGTCTCCGCCGATTCGATCGACCGCGTTACGGCCTCAAGCTGCGTGCGCGTTTTCGACAGCACTTCCCCAAACTTCCTGAACTCCGTTTTGACCGCGCCAAGCACCTGCCAAACCTCGCTCGACCGCTGTTCGATGGCAAGCGTTCTAAAGCCCATTTGCAGGCTGTTCAGCAACGCAGTCAACGTGGTCGGACCGGTGACGCTCACGCGATATTCACGCTGCAAGAAATCGGTCAGTCCCGGACGGCGCAGAATCTCCGCGTACAAGCCTTCAGTCGGCAGAAACAGTAACGCGAAGTCCGTGGTATGCGGCGGCGCCACGTACTTTTGCGCAATCGACTTCGCTTCCGCACGCACCCGGCCCTCCAGCGCGCGCGAGGCTTCCTCGACCGCGACGGGGTCTCCACGGTCCTGCGCATCGATCAACCGCTCGTAATCTTCACGCGGAAATTTCGCATCGATAGGCAGCCACACCGGCGTCGCAGCCGCATTCGCACCGCTCTGGCCAGGCGCGTCGTGACGACCGGGCAGCTTGATCGCGAACTCGACGCGATCGTTGCTCTGCGGAATCGTCGCGACATTCTTCGCGTATTGATCCGCCGTAAGCAACTGTTCCAGCAGCGATTCGAGCTGCACTTCACCCCACGTGCCGCGCGTCTTGACGTTGGTCAGCACCTTCTTCAAATCGCCAACCCCCGCCGCGAGCGTCTGCATTTCGCCAAGCCCCCGATGCACCTGCTCTAGCCGCTCGGAAACGAGCTTGAATGACTCGCCCAACCGCTGTTCCAGCGTGGCGTGCAGCTTTTCATCGACAGTACGACGCATTTCTTCCAGCTTCGCGGCATTGTTCGCCTCGATGTCCTTCAACCGCGCTTCAAGCGTCGCGCGCACTTCGCCCAGGCGCCGGTCATTCGACTCGGACATGTGCGCGAGCTGCACGGTGAGCGCGTCGCCGAAACGCTTGAGCGCCTGGCTCTGTTCATCGCGCGCGTGCTGGCTTTGTTGAACGTTGCTGTCGGTGAGCGTCACGAGTTGCCGCGAAAACGCTTCGATCTGGGCGTTCTGCACGCTCGCCATGCTGGCAAGTTGCGTAGCGAGCGTTTGCTGAACCTGCGCGAACGTACTGCCCGCTTCGGTCCGCGAAGCGCGCGACGTCTCGACGACTTCGCCGCGCACATTGCGTTCGAGCCGCTCCTGAGCGCGGGCGTGCGCTTCGCCCATATCGATGATGCGATCCGTCAGCGCTTCGAAATACTCTTCAATGTCCGCGCCGCGCTTCGCGCGCATCGACAAGGTCAACGCGATCAACGCGATTACCAGCCCAATTCCAAGCACGACGATCGCGATGCTCGACAGCAACAACAAGCTCATTTCTTCAGGACTTCCGGATTCACAGGGTTGGGCGGATTGCCGGCGCGCGGGCCTTCGCCCAACGCGGCGATCAGGTTATCGGCAGCGAGATCGGCCATGGCGCGGCGCGTGGATTCGGTCGCGCTCGCGATATGCGGCGTCAGCACCACGTTCGGTACGCTCAGAAAATCGCGATTGAAATTGGGCTCGCCTTCGAACACGTCCAGCCCCGCCGCCGCGATGGTCTTGTTGCGAAGGGCCTCGACCAGCGCGGCGTCATCGACGATACCGCCCCGCGCAATGTTGGTCAGCGTAGCCGTGGGCTTCATTGCAGCGAGTTCCGCCGCGCCGATCGCGTGGTGATTGTCGGGCGTGTACGGCAGCACGAGCACGACGTGATCGGCCCGCTTCAGCAATTCCGCCTTCGAGACGTATTGCGCGTTCAACTCGGCTTCGATTTCCGGCGCGACGCGCGAACGGTTGTGATAGATCACGCGCATGTTGAAGCCGCGCGCCCGACGCGCCAGCGCCTGACCGATACGGCCCATGCCGATCACGCCGAGCGTGGCCCCGAACACGTCGCTGCCGAGAAAGGCGTCGTAGGACCAGGTGCCCCACTTTCCCGCGCGCAAAAAATGCTCCGATTCGGCAATGCGGCGGGCCGCGGCCATCATCAAGGCCCAGCCGAAGTCCGCTGTGGTTTCGTTCAGCACGTCCGGCGTGTTGGTGCCGAGCACACCCTGCGCGTTGAACGCCGGCATGTCGAAGTTGTTGTAGCCGACCGCCATGTTCGACACCACCTTCAGGTTCGGCGCACCTTGCAGCGCCTTGGCCGTGACGGCGTCGCCGGCCACCAGGGCGCCGTCGCAAGGGCTCAGCCGACGGGCGAATTCGTCGGCGGAAAGCGGCTCGCCCGGGTTTGCATCGACGTGAAAATACTGCTGGAGACGCTCGATGACGTCCGGGAAAATAGGGCGAGAGACCAACACTTTTTTCATCGACTTCCCCTCAAAAGAACAGCCATCCAGTGACGGCCAGCAACGGCAACAGGAAAACCGCCGACCAGCCGAGATAGCCAAAGAATCCGGGCATCGCAATGCCGCGCGATTCCGCGATTGCTTTCACCATGAAGTTAGGCGCATTGCCAATGTAGCTGACCGCGCCCATGAACACCGCGCCCGCCGAGATGGCAGCAAGCGACGAGGCGCCGGTCGTCATCAACGCCTGCGCGTCGCCCCCGGCGAGATTGAAGAACACGAGGTAAGTCGGCGCATTGTCGAGAAATGACGACAACAGGCCCGTTGCCCAGAAGTACGCAATGTCGATCGGCTTGCCGCCTGAATCCGTCACCAGATGAATGATGCTGCCAAACGCACCCGTTTCGCCCGCGCGCAAGATCGTGATGACGGGCGCGATGGTGATGAAAATGGCGGCGAACAACTTCGCGACTTCCTCGATCGGCGCCCAGGTGAACGCGTTGCCGACACGCGCTGTTTTCGGCGTCAGCACGAGGGAAAGGATCGTCACCGCGATCAGTGCGCCATCGCGCACCAGATCCTGAAGCACGACGCGCGTGCCGACAATATCGAAGACGATGCCTGGCTTCCACAAGCCGCTCATGAGCACCAGAGCGACGACGACCGCGAGCAGGATGAAATTCACCTTTCCCTCGATACTCAATGGCGTGGCTACGTCGGCGCGAGGATGTGACGCTTCTTTCGCGAAGTAGTAACGGTCGATCACATAGAACACGATAAGCAGCACGGCACAGATAAACAGCATCGGCCAAAAAAGATGAACCGTTGTCCAGAAGAAACCGACACCGTTCAGGAAGCCGAGGAACAGCGGTGGATCGCCGAGTGGTGAAAGCGAGCCGCCGACGTTCGCCACGAGAAAAATGAAGAACACGACCATGTGGACGACATGCTTGCGATGTTCGTTCGCGCGCAACAACGGGCGAATCAGCAGCATTGCGGCGCCTGTTGTTCCCATGAGGCTGGCAAGGGCGGTTCCGAGCGCAATCAGGCCCGTGTTCAAGCGCGGAGACCCGTGCAGATCACCGTGCACGCAAATCCCGCCCGCGACGGTGAAGAGCGCGGTCAGGAGGACGATGAAGGGAACGTAGTCCTCCAGCATTGCGTGAACGAAGATGGCGAACGCGGTAGGCGCCCCGAAGCTGACAGCGAATGGGATGAGGAAAGCGACCGCCCATGCCGCGGATATCTTGCCGAAATGGCTGTGCCAAGCGTGCGGCGCGACGAGCGGGACGATGGCAATCGACAACAATATGCCGGCGAACGGCAGCGCCCACAGGGGGGACAACGTCGCGCCGTCGAGCGCGGCCGCTTGAGCCGTCAGTGGGAGTGTTGCGAGCGCGAGAGCAGCCAATAGACGTCGCGCGTTCATGCGCGGGCTCGCGAGATCCGGGCTACAGCAGCTGTGGTCATGGTGGGGGAGTCCTCGTGGGCTGCGCTGCGCTTCGCATGTTCGACACAGGGTCCGATTATAGCGAGCGAGCGGGAGCGCACGGGGAGGTACTGGAGAGTGGATGCTAGCGGCGAGTGGGGTAGGTCGGGGCTGGAGTGCTTCTGCTTGCCGCTAGCAGAACCGCCCCGACCTCTCCTCCCCTCACACGCCCTCGTCGTCCAACTTGGCGATATCAAAGACCTGCCGAAGATAGGCGAGATACGCCTGGTCGTCGCACATATTCTTTCCCGGCGAATCAGAAAGCTTGGCCACCGGCTGGCCATTACATCGGACCATCTTGATCACGACCTGCAAAGGCTGGTAACCCAGATCGTTCGTGAGGTTGGTGCCCACGCCGAACGCCAGTTGGCAGCGGCCACGAAAACGTTCATACAGCCGCAAAACCTTGGGAATGTCGAGCGCGTCGGAGAAAACCAGAACCTTGGTGCGCGGGTCGCAGCGATTCTGTTCGTAATGGCGGATCAGGCGTTCGCCCCAATCGAAGGGATCGCCGGAATCGTGCCGCGCACCGTCGAAGAGCTTGCAGAAATACATGTCGAAGTCGTTGAGGAACGCCTTCATGCCGTACACGTCCGAAAGCGCAATGCCCAAGTCGCCCCGATACTCTTTCGCCCACATCTCGAACCCGAAGACCTGCGAGTCACGCAGTCGCGGACCCAGCGCCTGGCAAGCCTGCAAGTACTCATGCGCCATCGTGCCGAGCGGACGCAAGCCGTGTTTCATCGCGTAGTGAACGTTGCTCGTGCCGGTGAACTGTTCGCCCAAACCTTCCTTCAGGCTAAGGATGACCTCCTCGTGCCACTGCTTCGAGAATCGGCGACGAGTCCCGTAATCGGCAATCTTGCAGGCAGAGAATTCAGGGCGCGCGCCGAGTAGCTGGATCTTGTCGCGCAGGCGGTCACGGCCGACATCGAAGGTCGGATCTTGCTGCGTGTTTCGAAAGTAAACCTCGTTCACAATCGCGAGAACCGGGATCTCGAAGAGGATCGTATGCAGCCACGGCCCGACAATATTGATGTCGATCTCGCCGTTTTGCTTGGGCGACGGCGTGATCGTGATCGACTTTTCATTCAGGCGAAAGAGCGCGAGAAAGTCGATGAAGTCGCTCTTGATGAAGCGCATCCGGCGGAGGTAGTCGAGCTCATCGTCGGTAAAGCGAAGCTCGCAGAGCTTGCGAACTTCATCGCGAATCTCGTCAATGTACGGTACGAGATTAACGTCCGGCGTCCGGCAACGGAACTTGTACTCCGCGTGCGCCGCCGGAAAATGATGCAGCACAACCTGCATCATCGTGAATTTATAGAGATCGGTATCGAGCAGCGAATGGATGATCATGGTTCCACGCGAACAGCAGGGACTAAGTGAAGACCGCAAGTGAAAACCGCCAACGGACCCGGCGCGACCCGACGCACTGGATGTTTCGCCCCGGCGGCCTTCCGCGCATGTTACCCGAGTGACTGTTGCAACGTGTACCCAGGCGGCCTCTCATCAGGGTGAATCTGGAGGGCCAGACACCTATAATCAAATCACTAAAGGATATAAGGCCTTGTGGCCCGGGCTCGTGCCTAAATATACCGGTACGTTACAATATCGGTTTTACGCGAGAACGGCGTGCACAATCCCGGCTTCGAGCCGCGGATAGAGGCTTCCGATCCATATTGCTGGATCCAATGTCCCGTGCCAATGCCCTCTCCGCCCCCACGAATTCCGTACGCAGGAGCCTGAATGACTCACGTAGTGACCGAAAGCTGCATCAAGTGCCGCTATAC
>NZ_JBAUSA010000689.1:0-15384 GCF_049581465.1 Caballeronia sp.
CGCCCCGAAAAACTGAATCCGAATTATAGCGACGTTTTTGTGGATAGCGCAACCTTCCGCGACTGAAAAACCGAAAAAAGCGTCTCGATGATGTGCGAAAGCCCCGTCTCGTAACGCCAACAGCGCCATCGGCGATCCCAAAATGCGCCGTTCCGGGGACTATCCCGAGCCGCTATCATGGCGCACGCATCGCGCGTTACCTCATTCATCGACAGCACCTCGCCAACGACACCATGGACGAATCCGCCATCCGCGCTTTCCTCGGCACCACCTTTGCCCCGTGGGTCCGAGACCTGGCGCTCACGCCGGAAAGCGTCACGGAAACAAGCGTCACGCTGCGCCTTCCGCACGCCGAAAAACTGCTCCACGCGGGCGGCGTGATTTGCGGCCAAGTGTTCATGGCCGCCGCCGATACCGCGATGATCGTCGCCATTTCGCACGCGCTTGGCGGTTTCCAGCCGATGACCACCGTCACGCTCACGACCACCTTCCTGAAAGCGGTAAAAGCCGGCGATGTGCTCATCAAGGCAAGCATCCTGCGTCGTGGCCGCAATCTGATATTCGGCGAAATCGAACTCACCGATGAAACCGGCCAACTCGTCGCGCACGCAACCACCACCGTCATGCTCCTCGCGTGAAGGCCGAAAACCCGAAAACTTAAAACCCCAAAACCTAAAAGACCCAACAACAATGTTCGATCAAGTCGTATTCGCTGGCGGCGGGAATCGCTGCTGGTGGCAAGCCGGTTTTTGGGACGTGGTCCAACCGGAACTCAAGTTGCGCCCCCGCGTGATCACGGGCATTTCGGCCGGCGCGGCCACTGCCTGCATGCTGTACTTGAACCGCTCCGAATGGGTGATGAAGTACTACGCGGACGCGCTTCGCAACAACCCGAAAAACGCCTATTGGGGCAACTTGCTGCGCAAGGAATCCGTGTTTCCGCACTATCGGATCTACCGGCAGGCGCTAATCGATATCTTCGCCAACGAGTTTCCGAGCTTGCAAAACGCGCCGGAGATTCGCATCGGCGTGTCGCATTTGCCGCGTTGGCTCGGAGCACGCAGCGCGGTGGTGGCGGGGTTGATTGCGTATAACATCGAAAAATACGTACGCAAGACGCTGCACCCCACGCTCGGCCAGACGCTCGGTTTTCATCCAGAATTTGTCACGGCGCAGGCATGCGCGAGCATCGACGATCTCGCCGACCTGATCATGCAATCGTCCAGTACGCCGCCTTTTACCCCGGTGATGCGCCGAAACGGCCGCGCCGTCCTGGACGGCGGCATGGTCGACAATGTTCCCGTCGGCGCGCTCGATCCGTCGCCGGGACTCGTGCTCGTGATGGTCACGCGAATCTATCCGCGGCCGCAAATGTTCGTGGTGAACGAGGGCACGAATGGCGATCAGCGCCGCGTGTATGTACAGCCGTCGCGGAAGGTGCCGATTTCAAGCTGGGATTACACGAATCCGCAGCAAATGCAGCACGCGTACGACCTCGGCCGAATGGACGGGGAACAATTCCTGACGCGCTTGCCCAGCGTGCTTGCCTGAGCAAAACGCAATACCAAAACGCAGAAGCAACACCGAAAACCGGAGCCAGAAACCCATGCCCAAACTCCACACCTACTCGACGCAAGTCGTCTGGACCGGCGACCTCGGTTCCGGCACTTCGCGCTACGACGCCTATTCGCGCGACCACCTCGTTAGC
Organism: Caballeronia sp.; assembly: GCF_049581465.1. Lineage (GTDB taxonomy): Bacteria > Pseudomonadota > Gammaproteobacteria > Burkholderiales > Burkholderiaceae > Caballeronia. Next base: position 1,709 of record NZ_JBAUSA010000689.1, read on the forward strand.
GTGGCGAACAAGCCGGACATCTCGGCATCGAGCGATCCGGCGTTTCGCGGCGACCCCAAGCACCACAATCCGGAAGAATTGTTCGTCGCGTCGATTTCGTCGTGCCACATGCTCTGGTACCTGCACCTTTGCGCGACGAACGGCATCGTGGTCACGGGTTATATGGACGAAGCCATGGGCACAATGGAGGAGTCGGCGAATGGAAGCGGCCGTTTCACCGATGTCCTCCTGCGACCCCGCGTAACGATCGGAGCGAGTGGCCACATCGCGCTGGCCGAACGGCTGCACGACGAAGCGCACCGCTTCTGTTTCATCGCGAACTCGGTCAACTTTCCCGTTCGATGCGAACCGGCAACCGAAGTCGTTTAGTGAACTTAATCAACTAAATCAGCGCCGCCGCCCGCCCACCAGCGCGTCCGGATTCGCGACGCTGGACATATCGCCGGCATCGAAAGCGAGAATGTTCTGGAAGGCCGCGCTGAAATAAAGCTCGTAGCTTTCGCGCTCCACATAGCCAATATGCGGCGTGCAAATCACGTTTTCCATGCGCAGCAGGCTATAGCCTTGCAGGATCGGCTCGCTTTCGAACACATCGATGGCGACCATGCCCGGCCTGTTGTGATGCAACGCATTGAGCAGCGCGTTTTCCTCCAGCAACTCAGCACGGCTCGTGTTCACGAAAAGCGCTGTCGGTTTCATGCGCAGGAGGTCGGCGGTAGTCACAATGCCGCGCGTATCGTCGTGCAGCCGTAGATGAAGCGACAAGATATCGCTTTGCTCGAACAATGCCTCGCGGCTTTCCGCCACATTCAGGCCGTCTTCGCGCGCCGCCTTCTGCGAATGTTCGCGGCCCCAGATCACCACGTTCATGCCGAATGCCTTGCCATATCCGGCCAGTAATCGACCGATCTTGCCGTAACCCCAAATGCCGAGTGTCTGCCCCCGCAGCACTTGGCCGAGCCCGAAATTCGGCGGCAATGCAGAGGTTTTCAGGCCGGATTGCTGCCACGCGCCTTGCTTCAGGTTCGCGACATATTGAGGAATCCGGCGCTGGGCCGCCATGATCAGCGCCCACGTCAATTCCGCCGGCGCGATAGGCGAGCCACTGCCCTCAAGCACCGCGATCCCGCGCTCGGTACAGGCATCGACTTCAATGTGGCTGCCGACCTTGCCCGTCTGGCTGATCATGCGCAATCGCGGCAGCTTATCGAGGAGTTGCGAACTGATGCGCGTACGTTCGCGTATCAGCACGAGCGCTTCGACCTCCGATAGTCTGCTAGCCAACTGTCCCAGCCCGCGCACCGTGTTATTGAATACCTTGACTTCGTGATCTGCGAGCAGGTTGAAGCAATCTAGCTTACGAACGGCGTCTTGATAATCGTCAAGAATAGCAATTTTAATTGGCATGGATGGGCTTTGGGTAGGCATCAAGCGTGCTGCAAAAATTCTAAAATGGAAAGGAATCGCCGAGCTAAGTTCGGGTAATTACGTATAAATTCGTCAAACTAAGACTTATTGCGTCGCGTTAAGCTGTACCGTGTAGCGAGCGTCCCAGGTGTGTTTTGTGGCAGTTAAAGAAAAATGAATGCCGGGACAACCGGTTTCGCGTGCAGACATTCTTAATCCCTTTTTAACAGCTTGTTCCGTACCGACGCAAGCCGCGATTCAGATTGCAGCCGGTAAGCCAAGATGATCGACCCACCGCGTCATGCAAAGTTTCTGCGTCGCCGATTCCCGCGCTCTTTTTGACTGCGCAAGAATTGGGCGATGCGAAAAGCGCCTCTCGCGCTCAGCGTCCGGTGGGTTGCCAACCGTTTTCTTTTACGAACGGAGTAGTGCAATGAGCCAGTCTGAAGTAGTCGATCAAAACATCGCCAATGTCGAAGCACCGGCATACGTCAAAAATCGAAAACTCGTTGAATGGGTGAGGGAGATTGCCGCGCTGACGAAGCCCGACCGCATCGAATGGTGCGACGGTTCGGAAAGCGAATACGACCGGCTTTGCCAGCAGATGGTAGATGCCGGCACCATGCGAAAACTCGATCCGGTCAAACGGCCGAATTCCTATCTTGCGTGCTCCGATCCGTCGGATGTTGCGCGCGTCGAAGATCGTACGTTCATCTGTTCAGCTCGGCCCGAGGAGGCGGGGCCGACCAATAACTGGATCGATCCGAAGGAAATGCGACTCACGCTCGAGGGTCTGTTCGAAGGCGCCATGCGCGGCCGAACGATGTACGTAGTCCCCTTTTCGATGGGCCCGCTCGGTTCGCCGATCGCCCACATTGGCGTGGAACTGACCGACAGCCCGTACGTGGTGACAAACATGCGCATCATGACGCGCATGGGCCGCGCGGTGTATGACGTGCTCGGCGCCGACGGCGCGTTCGTGCCGTGCGTACATACGGTCGGCGCGCCTTTATTAGCGGGGCAGAAGGACGTGCCATGGCCGTGCAGCGACACGAAATACATCGTCCATTTTCCTGAAGACCGCGAGATCTGGAGCTTCGGCTCGGGCTATGGCGGCAACGCGCTGCTTGGCAAGAAATGTTTCGCGCTGCGGATTGCATCGACCATGGGCCGCGACGAAGGCTGGCTCGCCGAACACATGCTGATTCTCGGCGTGACGTCGCCGGAAGGGCGCAAATACCACGTCGCGGCAGCGTTTCCGTCGGCGTGCGGCAAGACCAACTTCGCCATGCTGATCCCGCCGAAGGACATGTCGGGCTGGACAGTCTCCACAATCGGCGACGACATCGCCTGGATCAAGCCCGGCCGCGACGGCCGCCTCTACGCGATCAACCCGGAAGCGGGCTACTTCGGCGTGGCGCCCGGCACCAGTGAAAAGACCAACTTCAACGCCATGGCGACGTTGAAGGAAAACGTGATCTTCACGAACGTGGCCCTGACCGACGACGGCGACGTCTGGTGGGAAGGCATGACGGACACGCCACCGGCACATCTAATCGACTGGCAAGGCAACGACTGGACGCCCGGCTCAGGGCAGAAGGCAGCCCATCCGAACGCGCGCTTCACGGCGCCGGCCGCGCAATGTCCGTCCGTCGACGCCGACTGGGAAAACCCTGCGGGTGTCGCTATCGACGCGTTCATCTTCGGTGGCCGCCGCTCCGACACCGTACCGCTCGTCACCGAAGCCCGCGACTGGGCCGAGGGCGTCTACATGGCCGCCACGATGGGCTCCGAAACCACGGCGGCTGCGGCGGGCCAGCAAGGCGTGGTGCGCCGCGATCCGTTCGCCATGTTGCCGTTCTGCGGCTACAACATGAGCGACTACTTCGACCACTGGCTGAAAATGGGCAAACGTCTCGCGCAACTCGACGCGACGCTGCCGAAAATTTTCTGCGTGAACTGGTTCCGCAAGGGCGCGGACGGCAAGTTTGTGTGGCCCGGTTTCGGCGACAACATGCGCGTGCTAAGTTGGATGATCGGCCGTATCGAAGGCACGGCGAAGGGCGCGGAACATGCGTTCGGGCTGTCGCCGGGGTACGAGGACATCGACTGGGGCACGCTCGATTTCACGCGCGAGCAGTTTGAAAGCGTGATTGCAGTGAAAGATTCCGCGTGGCGCGAGGAACTTGCTCTGCATGAGGAATTGTTCACGAAACTCTCTCAAGGCCTACCGGCCGACCTGCCCGCGGTCAAAATGCAGATCGAAAGGCGCTTGGCGGCATTGTCGTAAGCGTTCACAGATTAGCGTGAAATTTGACGTTAATCGAGGATTTGGGGCCGCATCCGCGGCCCCATTCCATTGCGCGCCTGCCTTATCAATATGGCGTTCGCCACCATTTCAATATTTTCCGGCTCACCGTGAAAGTAGCTTTCATGTGCCCAAAACAGCAACAATTGGTAATATTGCATCCTGCGGCGACATAAAGCCCAAACCTTTTATCGAATAAATACGTTTTCTGGCAACTTCTGCACGAAATGCCGAGTCCTAGGATAATTCCCAATTGCTTCTGGAATTTTTTGAGGCTGGCTTTGTAGCAGGAGTTGTCCGATGGATCATTTGCAGTCGATGAAAGTATTTATCCGAGTCGCGGACCTTGGCAGTTTCGCTCGTGCCGCCGGTGCGCTGGAAATCTCGAACGCCGTGGCCACGCGCCATGTCGCGGACCTCGAAGGGCGTCTCGGCACCCGCTTGCTGAACCGGACCACGCGCAGTCTCTCGCTCACCGAGTCCGGCCAGGTCTATCTTGAGCGCGCAAGGCATATCCTCGATGAGCTCGAGGACGTCGAGCAAATGGTCGTTGCGCGCAATCACGAGCCGGTCGGATCGCTACGCATTGTCGCGCCGGTCGTGTTCGGCTTGCATAACCTCGCGCCCGTGCTCCAGAGCTACTCGGAGCGTTATCCGAAAGTCGTGCCGGACGTGACGCTGGTGGACCGGCAGGTCGACCTGGTGGAAGAGGGTTTTGACGTGGGCATCGTCATCGCGCGCCAGATGCGCAGCGCGAGCATCGTTACGCGGCGCCTGACGACCGGTTGCCTGACCGTGTGCGCCACGCCGGCGTACCTCAAGAAGCACGGCGTGCCGACGCGTCCTGAAGACCTGAACGCGCATCCGTCGCTGAGCTTGCCCTCCGAGTATTTCGGCGATGAACGGGTGTTCACCGGTCCGGAGGGCGAAGTGCGCGTGCGTCCGACGAATGTGATCGTCGCGAACAATACCGAGATGCTGCGCCAGTTCGCGCTGCTCGACATGGGCGTTGCGATTCTGCCGAGCTATCTGATCGGCAACGACACCACGCGCGGTTCGCTGGTTCGACTCCTCAGCGATTATCGGTTGCCGCAGGTCGAGATCAACGTGGCCTATCCGAGCCGGCGGCATTTGCCGGCGAAGGTGCGCACGTTCATCGATCATCTGGTCGAACATTTCAGCCAGACGCCTAATCATCAGCTTGGCGAGCAATGGATCAAGGACGGATTGGCCACGCCTGGCTCGCAACCGGTTCTCGTCGGCGATTCGCTGCCGCGCGTCGCGCATGGTGCTTATGCGGAGCCGGAAGGGGCCGCGCGTTTTGAAGAACGTCCAGTCGATGCCCGTTCCCGCGAGACGAAATCAGTGAAGCCACGGCCGCGGGTTACGGCGGTTTCGCCGGTTTAAGCGGGGTTTGAGCGTGGCGTGGCGGGGACGCTGTCGAACCCGTTGGAATGAAAAGGCCCGCGAAGCGCTTCGCGGGCCTTTTTGCAGCTGAACGGCTGAACGGCTGGCCATGGCTCGAACTAGAGCCAGAGGCAGCCGCCAGCGCCTAGCTAGTCTTCCGAGCCGGCGCTTTCTTGGCTGCCGCCTTCTTGGCCGGTGCTTTCTTCGCCGCCACCTTCACGGTCGTTTTCTTCGCCGCCACCGCCACGTCGCCGTCGTCGTCCTCTTCCGCCCCGGCCTCAGGCGCCGCGACCGCACCGCGCTTCACAGCCGTCTTCGCGCCGGGCTTGGGCTCTTTCTTCTCGAACTCGAAGCCGATCTTGCCATCCGGTTGCTTGACCAAAAACGCCTTGAAGTTGCGCCCCGTGCGCGATGACTTGAAGCCAGTCAGCAAATCCGTGCGTCCTTCCTCAAGCAATTTCGACATCTGCTCGCGAGTCATTTCCTGCTGCAAGATCACTTTGCCCGAGCGGAAATCGCAAGTCTTCGGATTCGCCACCGAGTTCTCGCATACGTAGCTCATGCCAAGCTCGAACACCTTCGATTGGCACTTCGGACAAGCGCCAACCGACGTCTGTTCCGAGAAGTCCGGCGGTTCGCCGTCCTCGGTGCCGTTGTCCTGGCCAAAATCGAACTCCAGCTTGAAGTTCTTGATTTCATCGTCGAACGAAAGCTTCAGGATCGCTGAGAACGGCCGGCCCATTTTGCTGCGGAAACCCGACAGCGGCCCGATGGTCTTGTCCTTGATCAACTGCTCGACTTCGGGAATCTCGAACTGCCGTCCGCCAGGAATCTTCGAAATCGAGAACTCGCATTTTGTACAAGCGAACCGTCGATAATTCTCCTTCACCTGACTTCCGCAATTCGGGCAAGGCGTTTCGAGCGTGGAATAGTCCCCCGGAATGGTGTCCGAGTCGTATTCCTTCGCGCGCTTCACGATGGCCTGTGTCATGCGCGCGATTTCCTGCATGAACTCATCGCGCGGAAGCTTGCCGCGTTCCATCTGCGCGAGCTTGTGCTCCCACTCGCCGGTCAGCTCGGGCGCGGTCAGTTCCTCCACGCCAAGGCCGCGCAGGAGGGTCATCAACTGGAACGCCTTCGCGGTAGGAATCAGTTCGCGGCCTTCGCGAACCATGTACTTCTCACCCAGCAATCCTTCGATGACCGCCGCCCGCGTCGCAGGCGTGCCCAATCCCTTCGCGGCCATTGCCTCGCGCAGTTCCTCGTCCTCGATCAGCTTGCCGGCGCCTTCCATGGCCGACAGCAACGACGCTTCGTTGTATCGCGCCGGTGGTTTCGTTACGAGGCCAATCGCGGCAACCTTCTCGACATCAACCTTTTCGTCCTTCTGGACTTGAACCAGGTTGGCGTCTTCGCCGCTCACTTCCTTGCCGTAGACCTGCAGCCAGCCCGGTTCGACGAGCACCTTGCCTTCGGTCTTGAAGTGATGCCCGGATACCTCGGTGATGCGCGTGGTGACCAGATATTCGGCCGCCGGGAAAAACACCGCGAGAAAACGCTTCACGACGAGGTCGTACAGCTTCTGCTCCGGCTCCGACAACACCTTGGGCGCCTGCAGCGTCGGGATGATGGCGAAGTGATCGCTGATCTTGGAGTTATCGAAGATGCGCTTGTTCGGCTTCACCCAGCCCTTGTCCAGGACCTGCTTCGCGTGCGGCAAATAGTTGTTGCTCTCCTTCAACATCGCGAGCGTGTCCTTCACCGTCGGGATGTAATCCTCGGGCAACGCGCGCGCGTCGGTACGCGGATAGGTCAGCACCTTGTGCTTTTCATACAGCGCCTGAGCGAGGCCGAGCGTGTTCTTGGCCGAGAAGCCAAACCGGCTATTCGCCTCGCGCTGCAAGCTCGTCAAGTCAAACAACAGCGGCGACATCTGCGTGGACGGTTTCGCTTCTTCCGTTACCGTGCCGGTCTTGCCGCGACAAGCCGCGACGATCGTTTCAGCCGCAGGCAAGCTCCACAGCCGGGAATCGCGCTGCTCGGGATCGTTTTCGACGCGTTTGAATTTCGGGTCGAACCAACGGCCCTCGTACATTCCCTTCGCCGCGATGAATTCAGCGCGCACTTCCCAATAGTCGCGCGCGACGAAACGGCGAATCTTTTCTTCACGTTCCACGACGATCGACAACGTTGGCGTCTGGACGCGACCCACCGTGGTCAGGAAGAAACCGCCGCCCTTGCTATTGAACGCGGTCATGGCGCGGGTGCCATTGATGCCGACGAGCCAGTCGGCTTCAGAGCGGCAACGAGCGGCGTCGGCGAGCGGCTGCATGTCTGCGTCGCTGCGCAGGTGCGCGAACCCGTCGCGGATGGAACCCGCGGTCATCGACTGGAGCCAGAGGCGCTGCACCGGCTGCTTGGCCTTGGCGTGCTGCGCGATCAGGCGAAAAATCAGCTCGCCTTCACGCCCGGCGTCGCAGGCATTGATCAGACGATCCACGTCCTTGCGCTTGAGCAGCTTGGTCAGCACCTTGAGCCGCGATTCGGTTTTCGCGATCGGGTTCAGGTCGAAATGCGGCGGAATGACGGGGAGATTGGCAAAGCTCCATTTGCCGCGCTTCACTTCGTATTCTTCGGGCGCGGCGATTTCGAGCAGGTGGCCGACCGCCGACGAAAGCACGTATTCGTCGCTTTCGTAATACTCGTCATGCTTGGTGAAGCCGCCCAACGCGCGCGCGATATCGTTCGCGACGGAAGGCTTTTCAGCGATGATCAGGGCTTTGGACATGACTCGATTTAGTTAGAGACTGGCATGAGGCCCGTGCTTTGGCGCCTTGGGGCGACCGAGCTTGGGACCCGTTAACGTCCGCTTTATAGCATATGGAGTGCAGGGCGCGGACTGGCATTTGGTGAAATGGGCGTTACCGGTCGGCGAATCTGAGCGCCTGGCGATCCAGACGCGGACATCGTTTCTGGTAGCGCGCACGAATGATTTTTGCTCGTTTGCGCGTTCAGGCCTCAATCAGCGCGGGGCGCAATTTTGGTGCGCCAACCATGTCAGGCAGCGCGCCCAGATCCGTCAACATACGCGCGACAATAGAAGTTTGTGGCAACACCGTGCCAAAAAAACGAGTGGTGACGTGGTCTTCGATCAGGATCGTCGGGAAATTTTCCACGTCGAGGTCATCGAAACGATCCGCCTGATTCTCAATGTCGATCCACGCGAAGCAGATTTCTGGATGGGCATCGGCCAGGCGGTCAAAACCTTCCCGATAGTCACGACAAGTTCCGCACCATTCCGCGCACAGGCAGGCAACCAGCAGCGTTTTGGCATCGGCCATGCGCTCGGCGATCTGTTCGGCGTCGGTGTCTAGATTGAGTGCGGGCATTTCTTTCTGGCGGTCCTGGGTGCGTTTATCCGCGACGAGCAAGGCGGATTTCGTGGCGAATGTAGCACGGCGTGGCTCAATCATCCTCCGATACGGGTAAAGCGGCCGCCCGGAAGCGCGCCGATTCTGCCGGCCAATTCCAGTTGCAACAGCAGACTTTGTAACGTGGCGCCGCTCAGTTCGGTGCGTTCTGCAAGAATTTCAAGCGTCGCGGGCGCGTGGCCGAGGGCGTCGAGCAGGCGGTCAGCCTCAGGGTTGGCGGGTTTTATCGACGCAGACGCCCAGGATGCCGTTACCGGCGCGGTCGCCTTGGGGTGCGGTGACGCGCTGGCGAGGCTCAGCGTGAATTCGCCTGCTTCGGCCTCGGCTTCGGTTTTAATCGAAGCGGAATGGCCAGCACGCTGAACCAGCCGCCGGTCCCGCCGAAGCGCCTCCGGCGCGCGCGCAGCCGCTTCGCTCGCCACCGCGAAACCGAACTCTTCCAGAATATCTTCGGGCGTTTCGACGAGCTTCGCCCCCTGCTTGATCATGCGATGACAACCGCGTGACAACGGCGCATGGATTGACCCGGGAATGGCGAACACGTCGCGGCCCATTTCGTTTGCCAGCCGCGCGGTGATCAGCGATCCCGAACGCATGGCCGCTTCGACAATCAGCACGCCGCCGACCAGCCCCGCAATCAAGCGATTACGTTGTGGAAAATTCGCCGACCGGGCAGGCGTGCCAAGTGGCCATTCCGACAGAATTGCACCGCACGTTGCAATTTCGTGGGCGAGCGCGTGATGTTGCGACGGATACACGAGATCCGCGCCGGTCCCAATCACGGCAATGGTGCTGCCCGCGCCTTCCAGCGCGCCCCGATGCGCCGCCCCGTCAATGCCCAGCGCCAGTCCCGACACCACGGCCAGTCCTGCATTGGAGAGCGCGTGAGCGAAGCGCCGCGCGTCTTCGATTCCCTGTTGACTCGCTCCCCGACTGCCGACGATCGCCACCGCCCGCGCCTGCAACAATTCCAGCCGTCCCTTTACATATAGCAGCGGCGGCGGATCGGGCATGGTCAGCAGCGCCCGTGGGTAGGCCGAGTCGGCCAGCGTGATCACGGCATTACCGGCCGCCGACGCCCATTCGATCGTCCTCTCCACGCATTCGTTGAAAGAGCCGAGCGCCGAATTCGCGGGCGGCGCGAGCACGGCGCGTGCTGCCTTTTCGCCTGCCACTGACGTCAACGCGCCGAACGACTGTTCCAGCACCGCGTGCGGGCTACCGAACGCGGCCAGCAATGCCCGTAACGCAATGGGCGAAAGGCCGTTAGCCTGTGCCAGGTGCAGCCACGCGCGGAAGTCCTGTGGCTCGGTTGCGGCCAGACAGGGCGGGTCTTCAGGGGTCGGCAGCACGAAAGGGGTCATGGTAAAATTTCATATCCCGAAATACGAAAGGTTTGTCGAACGGAGCATGCTGGGGCCGTTCCGACAAGGCGTCGTCGCGAAATTGACTGCGCCGGACCCGCGTTTCAAGACACGTTGAACCAGCGCGATTCGACCCAATCATCTTCGCGATACCTGGACTCTTTTACAACCTGGCCGAATGGCCGACTATCGCGCGCTGCGGCGTGCGTCGATAATTTGAATCATGGCTCTTCTGCACATACTGACGTACCCGGACAAGCGGCTGCACAAGGTCGCAAAGCCCGTAGAAGTGGTCGATGACCGGATTCGCAAGCTCGTCGCCGACCTGGGCGAAACGATGTACGCGGCTCCGGGCGTCGGCCTGGCGGCGACTCAGGTCGATGCCCACGTACGCGTGATCGTGATCGACGTGTCGGATACGCACGACCACCTTCAGGCGTTCATCAATCCCGAGATCGTGTGGTCCAGCGACGAGCGAAAGGAATACGAGGAAGGCTGCCTGTCGGTGCCGGGAATCTACGATTTTGTCGAGCGGGCAGAGCAGGTTCGCGTGCGGGCGCTGAACGAAAAGGGCGAGACATTCGAAATCGATTGTGAAGGCCTCCTCGCGGTATGCATCCAACACGAAATGGATCATTTGATGGGGCGCGTGTTCGTGGAGTATTTGTCGCCGCTCAAGCAAACGCGGATTCGCGGCAAGATGAAGAAGCTTGAAAAGGCGCTTTAAGCTGTTGCTTCAGGTCGTTTTACGTTGGTTTTTGCAGGTTGCCCGATAGATGACTCAATCGCTGCGTGTCGTGTTTGCTGGAACCCCTGAATTTGCAGCCACCGCGTTGGCCGCGATTCACGCGGCGGGATTCGCTGTACCGCTTGTGCTGACCCAGCCCGACCGCCCCGCTGGACGAGGGCTGAAGCTCGCCTCGAGTCCGGTCAAGCAATTTGCCGTCGAACACGCAATTCCGGTGGCGCAACCCACGTCGTTGCGCCGGAACGGGAAATATCCCGAAGAGGCGGCGGCCGCGATTGAGCGGCTCAAGGCAACGCCGCACGACGTCATGGTGGTGGCAGCCTATGGGCTCATCCTTCCGCAAGAAGTGCTGGACATCGCGCCACACGGTTCGCTCAACATCCACGGGTCGCTGCTGCCCCGCTGGAGAGGCGCCGCGCCGATACATCGGGCGCTCGAAGCCGGGGACGCTGAAACCGGCATTACGCTGATGCAGATGGACGCGGGGCTAGATACAGGCGCCATGATTCGGGAAGGCCGCCTGCCGATCTCACCGGGCGACACAACGGCCACGCTCCACGATCGCATGGCGCAACTCGGTGCGGACATGGTTGTCGGGGCGCTGCGAGATCTGGAGCGCGACGGCACGCTGGCGTCGCGGCCGCAACCGGAAGGCGGCGTGACCTACGCGGAGAAAATTGCCAAGCACGAAGCGGCGCTTGACTGGCGTCGGCCGGCGAGCGTCCTGGCACGCCAGATCCGGGCCTTCGATCCGTTTCCGGGCGCGTTCGGCAAGCTGGATGGCGTTGTCGTGAAAATCTGGGCGGCGGAGGCCGTTGAGCGTTCGACCGAAGCTGAGCCGGGAGAGATTGTGGATAGTGGCGCGGACGGGGTCGTCGTCGCTTGCGGCCAAGGCGCGCTGCGAATTACGCAATTGCAGAAACCCGGTGGCAAACGCCTTCCTGTAAGAGAATTTCTGGGCGGATCGCCTATTGTGAAAGGACAGCGATTCGAACTTCAGGAAGTCGCGCCCGGCGCTTGAAGCCGACCTCACTTACCGCCTCTATCTATAGCCACCGTACGAAGGGTCCCGCAATGCTCGGAATCACCGGTTTCACGCTGTTTGTCGCCGCCGTCATGTTGCTCAACGTTACGCCGGGGCCCGACACGGCTTATATCGTGGGCCGAAGCGTGGCGCAGGGCCGTGGCGCGGGCGTGGTATCGGCGCTCGGGATATCGGCGGGATGTGTGGTCCATACGCTTGCATGTGCGTTCGGCCTGACGGCGTTGCTGGCGGCATCGGCGACGGCGTTCACGATCGTCAAGTTTGCCGGCGCGATTTATCTGATCTATCTCGGAGTACGGTTGCTGTTCGTTAGACCGTCGGAGGAAGCGGGAAAAACCGAGCAAGCGTCGGTTCGATCAGCGCCGAAGTCGCTTCGCCAACTCTTCACGCAAGGCTTCGTCACGAACGTGCTGAACCCAAAAGTGGTGCTGTTTTTCGTGTCGTTTTTCCCGCAATTCGTTGCTGCGGATAGCCCGAACAAGGTCGTCACCTTCCTTGCGCTAGGCTCGGTATTCGTGCTGATGAGCACCGTCTGGAACACGTTCGTGGCATGGATCGCAGGCAGCGTGACGCAACGATTTTCCGGTAAGCCTGCGGTCAAGAAATGGCTGGATCGGGTGGTTGGAAGTGCGTTCGTCAGCTTGGGGCTCAAGCTCGCCACGTCGCACAGGTGATTGAATTATTCCGCGATACCCCTATCTAACAGTTTGCTTACACTCGTTGGCTAACCATTCGCGCCTCGCGCACTGATATAGGTAGGGAGTTCAAGACATGTTCAATTGGGTCAAAACCGCGATGCTGATGGCTGCGATCACGGCCCTGTTCGTTGTGATCGGCGGCGTGGTCGGCGGCAGCAAGGGCATGATGCTCGCGCTGATCGTCGCCCTCGCGATGAATTTCTTCTCGTACTGGTTCTCCGACAAGCTCGTGCTCAAGATGTACAACGCACAGGAAGTCGACGAAGCCAGCGCGCCGCAGTTTTATCGAATGATTCGTGAGCTCGCCACGCGTGCGCAGTTGCCCATGCCGCGTGTCTACCTGATCACGGAAGACGCGCCGAACGCATTCGCGACCGGCCGCAACCCCGAGCACGCGGCCGTTGCGGCGACGACCGGTATTTTGCGCGTGCTGTCCGAACGCGAATTGCGCGGCGTGATGGCGCATGAACTCGCGCACGTGAAGCATCGCGACATCCTGATTTCGACCGTTTCGGCAACCATGGCCGGCGCGATTTCCGCGCTCGCGAATTTCGCCATGTTCTTCGGCGGCCGCGATTCGGACGGGCGCAGATCGAATCCGATCGCCAGCATCGCGGTTGCAATGCTTGCCCCGCTTGCCGGCGCGTTGATCCAGATGGCGATATCGCGGGCGCGCGAATTCGAAGCCGATCGTGGCGGCGCGCAGATTTCCGGCGATCCGCAAGCGCTCGCGAGCGCGCTCGAAAAGATTCACGCGTTCGCCGCGGGTATTCCGTTCCCGGCGGCGGAACAACATCCCGCCACCGCACAGATGATGATCATGAATCCGCTAGCCGGGGGCGGGATCTCGAAGTTGTTCTCGACTCATCCGGCGACCGAAGAGCGCGTCGCGCGCCTGATGGAAATGGCGCGGACCGGACGCATGGAGTGACCCGCGGCTTTTGATCTTCGTGTCTGCCCGTAAAAAAACATCGCCGCGTAAGCGGCGATGTTTTTTGGGACGCTCGTCAGAAAATAGAAGAAACATCGGCCGAACGGTCAGCATCGACCCGCCATTGTTCGGCGCAAATGCCCCGCAAGTTACAATGTGTCGTTTGTGCGGACCGGCGTTGGCCGGCTCGAACACCCTGATTCCGACATGACCGAAAAGCCTTCCCGACGCCGCGCCGCTTCATCGGCGGACAACAGCCGGACGCCGTCCGACGCACGTCTCGCCACGCTTGACGTCGCTCCCGACTCGCTGGCGTTCGCACTTGATGCCGCCGCGC
>NZ_JBAUSA010000690.1:0-1711 GCF_049581465.1 Caballeronia sp.
GCTTTAGCGCTATCGTCCACGCGTGAGCGGTTTTCCTGTTCGGCCGACCAGTTCGACATCATCGTTGCCTTTGCCGAACACCACGGCTTGCTCCATGCGCCGTTTCACTTGGTCATCTCCGAATACACGCGCGCCCGGCTTCACTGATCCAAAGCACTCCGATGAAGCGCCGCGTCCCGCGGCTGACGGCGATCGATCTGGAACATGTAAAGGCACCTTGTTTGAGGTATGCTTTTCAACCGCTCCAAGGAGACGACGATGGCCAAGCAGGCACGTAGCGACAGTCAGGTTCAACCGCCTGATCGGCCGGACGCGGCCGCGGACATCCCCGGACAGGTCGTCGTCGTATTTCAGGGCGGCGGTGCGCTTGGCGCCTATCAGGCGGGCGTGTATCAAGCCTTGCATGACGCGAAGGTCGAGCCGGACTGGGTGATCGGTACCTCCATCGGGGCGATCAACGGCGCGATTGTGGCGGGCAATCCACCCAAAGATCGGCTTGCGCGGCTAACCCAGTTCTGGGAGGGCGTCTCCGGCCGCGGGTCTGCCTGCGCAGGCTGGATGCAGAATCTCGACGAAGGCCTGCGTAACCTCGCAATCGTCACACAAGGCATTCCGTCGTTTTTCGCTCCACGGCTTGAGCCGTGGCTGGGCCTTCATACGCGAGTCGGAGTAGAACGCGCGGCCTTTTATTCGACGGAGCCGCTACGCGCCACGCTGTCGTCACTGGTCGATTTCGACTACCTGAACAACAAGCAGATGCGGCTGACGGTGGGTACCGTCAACGTAAAGAGCGGGCGCATGCGCTATTTCACGAATCGCGATGCGCCGCTGGATGTCGACCATGTGATGGCATCCGCCGCGTTTCCACCCGGCTTTCCGTCAGTGCGACTCGACGGCGAGACGTATTGGGACGGCGGCATCTACTCCAACACGCCGCTAGAAGCGGTCCTTGACGACAGGCCTCGTCTGAGTTCAGTGATCTTCGCCGTGCAGTTGTGGCCGATAAGCGGTCCGGAACCCGAATCAATCCGGGAAGTGATGAGCCGGACCCGCGACATTCAATATTCGAGTCGCGCGGAAAGCCATCTCGAACGGCAAAAACAAATACATCGGCTACGCCACGTGATTCGGGAACTCGCCCAGCACATCCCGGAAGCGCAACGCGAATCGGATACCGTCAAGGAATTGCTGGATTGGGGATGCGGCACCACAATGCACGTGCTTGAACTCGACGCGCCGCGCTTCGAGGGTAACGACCTGAACAAGGACATCGATTTTTCGTGGACCGGGATATCACGCCGTTGGGCCGTCGGTTACGAGGACACGAAGCGCCTGTTGCAACTCGCCCCATGGCGCACACCGCTTGATCCAATCGAGGGCGTCGCGATTTATCGCGCGGGCTCCGGATGCGGGCAAACCCTTTCCTGACTCCACGACGACGGACGGCCCGGTGCTGCCGGGAAACTGCAGTTGATCGGCAATCGGCTTGCAAAGTGAGAACTCTCTGGCCGAAGTCCGTCGTTATCGATACCCTGTCGTTTTTCGTGGTCCCGGCGCAATCCGCGCTTGCGTGCAATGCACCATTCGGATCGCAGCAGCTAGCACGCTAGCGACGCCTTACAGCGAAACCCTCGCGCGCGCTCTTAGGGAACAAAACCGCATGAATTTCAGTCTTTTGAAAGGCATTTTGCCTCTCAGTCGCGCAGCCGCA
>NZ_JBAUSA010000691.1:0-2405 GCF_049581465.1 Caballeronia sp.
GTCCTCGGGCGGCGAGACCTTCCCTAACCTGACCGGCAATTCGGACTACGGGACGACCGGCTTTCCGACGCTCGGCGGCGCGACTTTGCTCGGCGTGCCGGGCACCGTCTGGCTCCTGATCGTGATCGGCCTGTTTGCTGCTTACGTGGCGGCGCGCACGCCGCTCGGCCGCCAGATCTATGCGATCGGCAGCAACGAGCGTGCGGCTCAGTTGTCGGGCGTGCGCGTCAATCGCGTCAAGATGACCGTCTACATGTTTTCTGGATTCTGCGCGGCGATTGTCGGCTTGATCATCTCGTCCGAACTGGTCGCTTCGCACCCGATGAGCGGCGAGACCTTTGAGCTCAATGCGATTGCGGCAGCGGTGCTGGGCGGGACTTCGATGTCGGGCGGGCGTGGCAAGATTGGCGGGACGATCATCGGCGCATTCGTGATCGGCATTCTGTCGGACGGTCTTGTGATGATGGGCGTGAGCGCCTTCTGGCAAACCGTTATCAAGGGCGTAGTGATCGTGGCCGCGGTGGTGGTCGATCAGGTCCAGAGGCGCGTCCAGCAGCGTTTTGCTTTGCAGAAGCAGGCAGCCACAGGGGCTTGACGATGAGTGAAGCGAACAGGTCGGAGAGAAAGCAGGGGGCCCCGCTCAAGGGTGCGTTAATCGGCTGCGGCTTTTTTGCGCGGAATCATCTCCACGCGTGGCAAGGCATTGAGGGTGCCGAGATCGTCGCGTTGTGCGATGCGGATGAGGAGCGTTTGCAGGCGGCCGGTCGCGACTTTGGTATCGCTCGGCTCTATGGCGATGCGGTGACGCTGTTGGACAGCGAGCGCCTCGATTTCGTGGATATCGCGACCACGGCGCCGAGCCATCGCGCACTGGTTGAACTGGCGGCCTCCGCGGGTGTTGCTGCGATTTGCCAGAAGCCGTTTGCTCTGTCGATGGCCGATGCCCTTGCCATGGTTCACGCGTGCGAACACGCTGGTGTGCCGCTGATGGTGCATGAGAACTTCCGCTGGCAAGCCGCGATCAGGGCGGCAGGGCAAGCCTTGCGCGAGGGCAGGATCGGCAGGCCGTTCTGGGGTCGCGTGTCGTTTCGCTCCGCGTTCGACGTGTTTAGCGGGCAGCCTTACCTGGCGCGCAACGAGCGCTTCATTGTCGAGGATCTCGGCATTCATGTGCTCGATATCGCGCGCTTTCTCTTCGGCGATGTTGCGCGCCTGAGCGCGACGATTGCTCGTGTCAACCCACAAATCGCCGGTGAAGATGTGGCGACGATGTTGTTGAGTCACGTGTCGGGTGTCACGAGCGTAGTGGATTGCAGCTATGCGTCGCGGTTGCCGCATGAGCTGTTTCCGCAGACGCTCATTGAGGTGGACGGTGCTGAGGGTACGCTGCGTCTTTTCGCCGATTACCGGCTGCAGATCCACACCCGTTCCGGGACTCATGACGAGATTGCGATGCCGCAGTCGTTTCCATGGTCGTGCGCGCCTTGGGAGGCGATTCAGGAGAGCGTCGCCGCGATTCAGACGCACTGGGTGGCCTCTCTGAACGGGGGCGTTGAGCCGGCCACTTCGGGCCGCGACAACCTGAAAACACTCCAGCTGGTCGAGGCCACCTACGAGTCGGCGCGGCGCGGTGAAACTACTGTCTTGCCTTCGCCCGAGTTGGCTGCCGGGCAATCGGCAGAGTCCGCCGGAGAGGCCCTGCGATGAGCGCCGCACGCATGTTCCCCGAGGAGCACGACGCACAGGAACCCGTGGTCGAACTCGAGCGCTACTACGGTACATCGCAGCCGCAACCCACAGCGCGTTTGCTGACGGCGGGTCCGTGGTCCGCGCTACTTGTGAACGGCGCGCTACGCGATATCCGGTTTGCCAGCACGGAAGTGATCCGCTCGATCGCTTATGTGGTGCGCGACAAGGACTGGGGCACCTGCGTGCCGCTGACGAAGGAAATGCAGGTCGAACAGGATGACCAGGCATTTCGCGTTACGTACACGGCGCAATGCACGAATCCGGATGGGCAGTCCCTTTGGTACGCTGCGATCATTGACTGCAAGGCCGACGGCGCATTGGAGTTTCGCGCGCTCGCGACCGCATCGACTGATTTCCTGACAGCGCGCTGTGGTTTTTGCGTGTTGCATCCGATCGAGGGGGTGGCCGGCGCTCCCGCACGCGTCGAGCACGGCGACGGCACGGTGGATGACTCGCGTTTTCCTGTGTTGATCGACCCGTGGCAGCCGTACAAGGATATCCGCACGATCGAACACCGGCTCGCGTCGGGCTTGACCATACGATGCGAATTGACCGGCGACACCTTCGAAATGGAGGATCAACGCAATTGGTCCGATGCGTCGTTCAAGACGTACTCCCGGCCGCTCGAACTGCCATGGCCTTACGTGGTGGAGGCG
>NZ_JBAUSA010000692.1:0-1524 GCF_049581465.1 Caballeronia sp.
ACCGTCAAGTCGATGCTGCGCGCATACGGCTATCAGCAGATCCGCACGCCGATCGTCGAACCCACGCAGTTGTTCACGCGTGGCATTGGCGAGGTGACGGATATCGTCGAGAAGGAAATGTACAGTTTCACCGACGCGCTGAACGGTGAACAACTCACTATGCGCCCGGAAAACACGGCGGCGGTGGTGCGTGCGGCCATCGAGCACAATCTCCTGTACGACGGCCCGAAGCGCCTTTGGTATATCGGCCCGATGTTCCGGCACGAGCGGCCGCAGCGCGGGCGGTATCGGCAGTTCTATCAGGTCGGCGTGGAAGCGCTCGGCTTTGCCGGGCCGGACACGGACGCCGAAATCATCATGATGTGCCAGCGGCTGTGGGACGACCTGGGCTTGACCGGTATCCGGCTCGAACTGAACTCGCTCGGCCAGCCGGAAGAGCGTGCTGCGCATCGCGAAAAGCTGATCGCGTATCTCGAACAGCACGCCGATCAACTCGACGAGGAAGCGAAGCGCCGTCTGTACACGAACCCGTTGCGCGTGCTGGACACGAAGAATCCCGCGATGCAGGAAATCGCCCAGAACGCGCCGAAGCTCGTGGACTTTCTCGGGCCGGAGTCGCTTGCGCATTTCGAAGGCGTCCAGCGTCTTCTGAAAGCGAACAACATTCCGTTCAAGATCAATCCTCGCCTGGTGCGTGGCCTCGATTACTACAACCTCACCGTGTTCGAATGGGTGACCGACAAGCTCGGCGCGCAGGGTACGGTGGCGGGCGGCGGCCGCTACGATCCACTGATCGAACAGCTTGGCGGCAAGCCGACGGCTGCGTGCGGCTGGGCCATGGGCGTCGAGCGGATCCTTGAATTGCTCAAGGAAGACAATCTCGTACCGGCACCGGAAGGCACTGACGTCTACATCGTTCATCAGGGCGAAGAGGCGGCGGTACAGGCGTTCATTATCGCCGAGCGCTTGCGTGACACGGGCCTCGACGTGATCCTGCATTGCAGCGCGGACGGCACGCCGGCCAGCTTCAAGTCGCAAATGAAGAAGGCAGATGCCAGCGGTGCCGCGTTCGCGGTCGTGCTCGGCGAAAACGAGCTCGCTCAAGGTATGGTTGGCGTGAAGCCGTTGCGAAGCGCGACGCTCGACACGACGGGGCAGAAGAACGAGCAAGCCACGGTGCCAGTGGAAGACTTGACCGAATTTCTAATCAATGCGATGGTGGCAACCGCCGACGACGGCGACAACTGATTTCGGTCAGAACTGCGCGGACAACGCTTGTTAGCGCACGCGAAGCAAAGGCGCGCAGCGTTGCATGGAACACACGGCCGATCAAGGCCAGGTAAGGAATACGCTGGGTAATGAGCTATCACGAAGAACAAGAGTCACTAGAAAATCTGAAAGCCTGGTGGGCCAAATGGGGCAACTCGACCACGTGGATCGTGCTCGTGGTGCTGGTCGTTGCAGCCGGCTGGAACGGCTGGCATTTCTGGCAGCGCCGGCAGGCCGCGGAAGCGGCGGTGCTCT
>NZ_JBAUSA010000693.1:0-4288 GCF_049581465.1 Caballeronia sp.
ACTTAAGCAGAACGACCACGCTAGCAGGAGGACTCAACGCTCTCCCCACACTCGCCGCGCACCGCACCGCCCCACCCTCACCCAGACTCTCCGCCAGCAGCCCCAAGCGGCCAGCGCCCCCGCCAAACCCTCGAATACTCCCCATTCCCCCCTCCTAATCCCTCGATCGCCGCACGTCCACTCCCGCAATAATCTCGACACGGCATAAAAGCCCCCCCAAAACCAACGGAGCACCCGCTACGTGGCAGATGACAGTGATGTCGAAAAGACCGAGTCAGCCACTCCCAAGCGCCTGGAAAAGGCGCGGGAGGACGGTCAGGTCGCGCGCTCACGGGAACTCACATCGTTTGCCCTTCTGACAGCAGGATTCGGCGGCGTCTGGGCCATGTCCGGCGGCATCAGCCTGCATATGCAGGCCATCATGCGCGGCGCGTTCACCTTCAATCACAAGACCATCCTCGACACGAACCAGATGCTGATCGGCGCAACATCGGCAGCCAGGGAAGGCTTCATGGCGCTCCTGCCGGTACTCGCACTCACCGCCCTCGCGGCCGTGTGTGCGCCCCTGGCGCTCGGCGGCTGGCTGCTAAGCACCGGCCCGCTGGCCCCGAAGTTCAGCCGCCTGAATCCTGCCACCGGCCTCGGCAGAATGTTTTCAATCCAGGGCCCGATTGCGCTGGGCATGTCTATCCTGAAGACCCTCGTGGTTGGCGGCCTAGCCGGCTGGGGCATGTGGACCCGCAAGGACCAGGTGCTAGGGCTGATCACGAAACCGCTCCATCTCGCACTCGCCGATGCCATGCATCTGATCGTCGTCTGCTGCGGCATGGCGATCTCCGGCCTCTTCCTCGTGGCGGCTTTCGACGTGCCCTACCAACTCTGGTCGCACACCAAGAAGCTGCGCATGAGCAAGGAAGAAGTAAAGCGCGAGGGCCGTGAAAACGATGGCGATCCACAAGTGAAGGCCCGCATTCGCGCGCAGCAGCGCGCCTCCGCACGTCGCCGGATGATGAGCAAGGTGCCGCTAGCCGACGTTATCGTGACGAACCCGACCCACTTTGCCGTCGCGCTGAAATATGCCGACGGCGAAATGCGCGCACCCAAGGTCGTCGCTAAAGGCGTCGATCTCGTGGCCGCCCGCATCCGCGAAATCGCGCGCGAAAACAACGTGCCGCTGCTTGAAGCGCCTCCGCTCGCGCGAGCGCTGTATCACAACGTCGAACTCGAACACGAGATTCCCGGCGCGCTTTACGGCGCGGTCGCCCAGGTGCTGGCCTGGGTTTATCAGCTGCGCCGCTTCCGGGAAGACGGCGGAGTGAAGCCGGATGAGCCCGAGAATCTCGAGGTTCCAGCCGATCTCGACAAAGGCAGCGTGCCACCCGAAGAAGCAGACCAGGAAGCCGCCGATGCATCGGGCGAGGACGTGGATGCATCGAACAAGTCTGCCAATCAAGGAACTGAAGCATGAACGCGCTCGCTAGCTTTTTCTCGAAGCGCCCCGATGCGCTGGGATCGGACAACTTAAGGGCACTCGCCGGGCCTCTGCTGATCTGCATGATCCTCGGCATGATGATCCTGCCGTTGCCGCCTTTCCTGCTCGACCTGCTGTTCACCTTCAACATCGCGTTGGCAGTGATGGTGCTGCTGGTCAGCATGTACACGCAAAAGCCGCTGGATTTCGCCGCGTTCCCAAGCGTGTTGCTGTTCTCCACTTTGCTGCGACTGTCGCTGAACGTGGCCTCTACGCGGATTGTCTTGCTCGAAGGCCACACGGGCCCCGGCGCCGCCGGACAGGTGATCGAATCGTTCGGCCACTTCCTCGTGGGCGGCAATTTCGCCGTCGGTATCGTGGTGTTCGTTATCCTGATGATCATCAACTTCATGGTGATCACGAAGGGCGCGGGCCGGATCGCCGAAGTGGGCGCGCGCTTCACGCTCGACGCAATGCCAGGCAAGCAGATGGCGATCGACGCCGACCTGAACGCCGGCCTGATCAACGAAGACGTCGCGCGCAAGCGCCGCCTGAACGTCGCGCAGGAAGCCGAGTTCTACGGTTCGATGGACGGCGCCAGCAAGTTCGTTCGTGGCGATGCCATCGCGGGCTTGATGATCATGGTGATCAACATCGTGGGCGGGTTGATTGTCGGCATGGCGCAGCACGACATGGACTTCGCGCACGCGGCCACGAACTACACGCTGCTGACTATCGGCGATGGACTCGTCGCGCAAATTCCATCGCTGATCATATCGACGGCGGCGGGCGTGATCGTCTCGCGCGTGGCGACCGAAGAGGACATTGGCACGCAATTGACGGGGCAATTGTTCAGCAACCCGCGCGTATTGATGATCACGGGCGTGATCATCGTGATCATGGGTTTGATTCCCGGCATGCCGCACTTTGCGTTCTTGCTGCTAGGCGGCGGACTCATCTACGCCGCATATAAGATGAACCAGCGCGTCGAGGCAAAGAAACGACTTTCCAACATCAGCAGCGTCACACCCATCACAGCCGCGCCGATCGAAAATGTGGAAGCAACGTGGGACGACGTCGCGATGATCGATCCGCTCGGACTCGAGGTGGGATACCGGCTGATACCGCTCGTCGATAAAAATGCGGACGGCGAGTTGTTGAAACGCATCAAGGGCATCCGGAAGAAATTTGCGCAGGAAATTGGGTTCCTCCCGCCCGTGATTCATATCCGCGACAACCTCGAACTGCGTCCCAACGGTTACCGGATTGCATTGAAAGGCGTGGAGGTCGGTGTCGGCGAAGCGTATCCGGGCCAATGGCTCGCGATCAATCCCGGTCAGGTCACCACAGCGCTACCGGGCAGTCCGACGCAGGATCCGGCATTCGGCTTGCCAGCGGTGTGGATTGATACGAATTTGCGTGAACAGGCACAGGTGTACGGCTACACGGTGGTCGACGCAAGCACGGTGGTCGCAACGCATTTGAACCACCTCGTGGTGACGCACGCGGCGGAATTGCTGGGTCGCCAGGAAGTGATGGCACTCCTGGAACGAGTGGCCAAAAATGCGCCGTTGTTGACGGACGATCTGGTGCCAAAGGTGTTGCCGGTGACGACGCTGCAGAAAGTGCTGCAGAACCTGCTGGAGGAAGGCGTGCCGATTCGTGACATGCGGACCATCCTGGACGCATTGCAGGAACACGCACCCAAGGTGTCCGATGCTCACGAACTGACCGCCGCGGTTCGTCTCGCGTTGGGCCGCGCCATTACGCAGCAGTGGTATCCGGGCTCCGGCGAGTTGCAGGTGATGGGACTTGATCCGAATCTGGAGCGCGTGCTGTCGCAGGCTTTATCGACAGGGCCGAATCCTGGACTGGAACCCAACCTTGCGCAGACCTTATTGACTTCGACGCAGAATGCTATCGCCCGTCAGCAGAGCCTGGGACTGCCGCCGGTATTGCTGGTGCAGCACTCGTTGCGCGCAATGCTCGCAAGGTTCTTGCGTAGAAGTTTGCCGCAGTTAAAGGTGTTGTCGTATGCGGAAGTGCCGGACACGAGAAATATCAAGGTGACTAACCTGATCGGTGGCTAGGGGTGAATATCGGCGAAGAAGTCACGTTTATGCTTTAAAAGTGACTTCTTCTTAGCAGCTTCGGTGCAGCTTCAGGGCCTCGAAACAGCTTGTCGTGCCGGCGTGAATCGGCTCATTGCCACATAGCACGCACAACTGACGAGTATCGAATCGATGCAAGGGATCGTCGTAAGCGTGAAGACGCCACGCACCGTCATGAAGCCGACCAGCGACCCGATAATCCATGCGAGAAACGTCAGCACTTTGACTTGAGGATCGGTCGCGAGAATCGAACTGTCATAGCCGTTGCGCCTGTACAGCCAAAAGTCGGCGACGTAGATCCCGGCAACAGGCGGCGTGGCGATGCCGAGAAACAGAAGAAACGGAATGAACCAGACCATGATGTCCATGCTTCCGACGATCGCGGCGAGAATCCCCAACGCAACGGTAATCTGCCACTTCGGAAAACGCGTAAAGAGCGTGGACACGACCAACGTTCCTTGAAACATGTTCCCCGCGTTACCCGTGACTGTCGCAAAGATCAGCAAAAGAGCCGCTGGCAAGACAGCGCCGAACAAAGCCATGGCGCCCAGCAGCGACCCTTGTCCCGTGAGCCCGCTGGGTGTAGCACCCGCCCAATAAAGTAACGGATAAGCCACCAGGAACGTTGCTATCGCACCGATCAGCGCGTGCGTCCGGTTGTGGACGAAACTGCCGAAGTCCGGCAACGTAGCGACCAGGACCATGA
>NZ_JBAUSA010000694.1:0-2114 GCF_049581465.1 Caballeronia sp.
ATCTCGTCGTTCATCCTGTCGCGAACCCTCGTCCCCACGATGGCCAAATTCCTGCTCAAGCCCCACGCTCAGGACAACAAACAAGAGCACGATCACCAACAAGGGCCTCGCGTTTCCTCCAACCCGCTGGTGCGGTTTCAGCGCGGATTCGAGCGGGGTTTCGAGCGTATTCGCATGAACTACAGCGGGATACTCGAGCTGCTGTTGAAGCATCGTCGTATGTTTGTCTTGGGGTTCTTCGGCTTCGTCCTGCTGTCGTTCGCGCTGGTGCCGTTTCTAGGGCGCAACTTCTTCCCGGATGTCGACGCCGGCCAGATCCTGTTGCACGTGCGTGCGCCGATCGGTACGCGTATCGAGACAACGTCTGAGATCTTCGCGGAAGTGGAAAACCGCGTGCGGGAAACGATTCCGAGATCCGAGCTCGGCACGGTGGTCGACAACATGGGACTGTCAACCAGCTCCATCAATACCGCCTACAACAACACGGGAACGATTGGCCCGCAAGACGGAGATATTCAGATCTCGCTAAACGAAGGCCATCACCCCACGGCGGGGTACGTTCGCACGTTGCGCGAGCAGTTGCCGCGCGCGTTTCCAGGCGTCACATTCTCGTTCCCGCCTGCGGACATCGTCGGTCAGATCCTGAACTTCGGCTCGCCCGCGCCGATCGACCTTCAAGTTCGCGGCAGGAATCTGCCGGCCGATTTTGCCTACGCGAACGTGCTGCTGCGTGAGATCCGGCATATTCCCGGAGTGGTCGACGCCCGTATCGAGCAATCGCAGGCGAGTCCCCAGTTCAATATCGACGTCGATCGTGTCCATGCGCAGCTTCAGGGGATCACCGAACGCGATGTCACCAACAGCCTGGTCGTGCACCTGGCGGGATCGGGGCAGATCGCACCGACGTACTGGCTCAACCCGGCCAATGGCGTTGAATATCCAATTGTGGTGCAGACGCCGCAATACGGTCTCGATTCGCTGCCGTCCTTGATGAATCTGCCCGTTACAGGCGCTGGCGCGGCGGCAAACGACGGCCAGATCCTCGCCGGCGTGGCCACTATCCATCGCACCGCCGCTAACGAAGTCGTCAGCGACTACAACGTCCAGCCCATGGTGGAGATCTTCGCCACGACCCAGGGAAGAGATCTTGGCGCGGTTGCCGCAGGCATCCACGAGATTGTTGCCGCGCATGCCGCGGGTGTGCCGAAGGGCGCGAAGGTCGTGCTGCTCGGTCAGGTCCAGACCATGAACAGCGCGTTCGGCGACCTGCTCTTCGGGCTGCTCGGCGCGGTCGTTTTGATCTACCTGCTTATCGTGATCAATTTCCAGTCGTGGACCGATCCGCTGGTGATTGTCACTGCTTTGCCTGGGGCGCTGGCCGGCATTGTTTGGATGCTGTTTGCGACGCACACCACTTTGTCGGTTCCTGCCTTGACCGGCGCCATCATGTGCATGGGGGTTGCGACCGCCAATGCCATTTTGGTCGTGAGTTTTTGCCGTGAACGTCTCGCTGAACACGGCGACGCATTCAAGGCAGCGCTCGAAGCGGGCAGCACCCGCTTCCGTCCCGTCCTAATGACGGCTCTCTCCATGATCATCGGCATGTCTCCGATGGCGCTCGCACTCGGCGAGGGCGGCGAGCAGAACGCGCCGCTGGGCCGCGCGGTGATTGGCGGACTGCTGTTCGCGACTGTCGCCACGCTGTTCCTGGTGCCCGCCGTCTTTTGCATATTCCATTCGCATCGGGGTCACGCTGCGCCCGCACCGATTCCTGGAGGTCCGACTCATGTCGTTTGAACCCACCCCGCGTGAGGCGGCGCTGCCGCAACGCCAGCTTTCGTACGTAGCGATTATCGGTGGTGTGCTCGCCATCATCATCGTCGTTGGTGGCATTGCACTTCGCGTGAAAGATGATCGTCAACTCAAGGACTGGACGGAAACTCAGGCGATACCGTCCGTGAATGTGGTGATACCTGCCAAGGAGGCGCCGGGCGGCTTGCTGGCCCTGCCGGGCCGACTGGAGGCCTTCACCAGCGCACCCATCTATGCGCGGGTCTCGGGGTACCTGAAATCGTGGCGTGTCGATATCGGCAGCCAGGTGAAAGCCGGCGAGG
>NZ_JBAUSA010000695.1:0-2294 GCF_049581465.1 Caballeronia sp.
CTGGACGGACCCTAAAGGCGGCTACTTCATCGACCTGTCAACGCCGGCAGGTTTCGCGGCGCGGGCCGTGGCACTTGCGGCCGAGGCGGGAATCACGCTGACGGCCGCGGGTGCCGCGTTTCCATACGTGGGGGACCGACGACCTGCAATTCTTTAGCCGCTACGATGGTCTCGTCTACAACGGTCGCCGCGACCCAACCGGGCGTCAGGCTTTCAGTTTTGCCCGGTCTGCAGGTGAATGTCGTGGAAGGGAAACTGTCGACGGAAGAATTCCTGACGTTGGACACGTGGTGCGTGGAGGCAACGGGACAGAGTTGGCGACTCGATCGTGGCAAGGCCCTTGAAGCTATTGAGAAAGGGCATGATATCGCGGAACTTCAAGCGTTTCTTCAGGCCCGGGATGACCAACCGCTGCCGGAAACGGTGGAATCCTTCATCACGACCACCCGGAAAAGAGGCAAGGCACTGACAATCAAAGGCACCGCGCTGCTGATCGATTGTGAAGACGCGGAAACCGCCGCCATGATTGCCACGCGTAAAGAGGCCGCCAGTTTGTGTTTGCGCGCAGGCGATCGACAACTGGTAGTCCGGTTTGAAAACGAAGAAAAATTCCGGGCTCTAATTCGCAGTCTCGGCGTGGGGATTACCAGGCGCTAGCGCTAGCGCTGGATCGCATCGTCGAGGAGGTATCTGGTTTTGAGATACCTCTATCATCACAAACCGCGTGTGCAATCTGGAAACATTGCTACTCTCATTCCTACGCGATAGTTCAACAATCTGAATCTGCAAACGCCGTAAGACGGTTCCACGATGGAAGTTCTGGAAACGGCCGATCGATCCGTTTAAATTTCGTCATCCATAACAATTTCGACGGGCGGATATTTTATTCGTAAATTTATCACCGAGGGTGGAGATGGACCAGCTTTACATGTTGCGGGCGTTTGTCGCAGCCGCACGGCATCGCAGCTTTAGCAAGGCCGCCGCATCGTTGGGCGTGACCACCGGCTCTATCTCGAAAGCGATCGCCAAGCTCGAAGCAAATATCCAGACGCGAGTCCTGCATAGGACAACGCGGTTTGTCTCGTTGACCGACGCGGCGCAGCCGTACTATCTAAGTTGCTGCCGTCTGCTGGAAGAACTCGACGAAGCGAATCGACGCATTACGCAGGAGCGTGAAGTCGACAGCGGAAGGCTGCGGCTTGCCGTGCACCCGATGCTGGTGAGCGAAACCTTCTCCCGACTGGTATCGAGCTATCTCGCCATCGCCCCGAACGTGAACCTCATGGTTTCCGTTCAGGAGGGAGCGGTGAATCTATATGACAGCCCTTTCGATATGGCGATCCTTCCGCCTCATCTGGTCGAGCAATCCGCGGTGATTCGACGGACGCTATCCAAGTCACCGCGCATCCTCGTCGCGGCACCTGGTTATCTTAAGCAGTACGGGGCTCCGAAAACCGCGTCGGAACTGAGCAATCATTTTCTGCTTTTGGACCCCGAGTCGAGGCAGAAGGGCGCGGACTTCATCGATTTCGTGGAGGACGGAAAAAGAGTCAGCGTGTTCCCCATGTCATCCATGGATGGCAACGAAGTGCTGCTGCGAGCGGCGGCGCTCACGGGAACGGGCATCGCCACGTTACCTGGAGCGATGGTTCGTGAGGACATCGCCATGGGTCGTCTCGCGCACGTCTTGCCGGAGTGCTCTGCGCCAGACAGCGACGTCGAGATTTGTCTATTTTATGCGCATCGTGAACTAATGCCAGCGAGGCTCAGGACGTTCGTGGATTTCTGCGTGGAGTTTTTTCGCTCGGCCGGCCGACCTGTCCCTGATGACACGGGGACAATTGTGCAAAGTCTGGATCGTTGCGAAAACGAGATGTTGATAGACGTCTGAGAATTACGTCACAGTTGCTTGCGCTCCGGGCGAGGCGCAAAGTAAATCCGTACTGCTTGTCTTTATCGTAGTTAACGCAACGAGCGCCGGCTAGCGGCGCTCGGGATTGCTTAGTGTTTAATGCGCTTGATGCGTGGTGCTTAGTGACCTGCGCTCTGGCCGCCGTCAACGTGCAGGATTTCGCCCGTCACGAACGGTGCCGAATCCAGATACAGGACAGCGTCCACGATATCGCTCATCTCGCCCATATGGCCCATCGGGTGGAGACCGTGGAGTCCAGCGTGGGTTTCGACGGGGTGCATCGACGACTTGATGATGCCCGGCGAGACGACGTTAGCGCGAATGCCTGCCTTTGCGTATTCGATCGCCAGCGACTTCGTGGCCGAGTTCAGGCCGCCCTTGG
>NZ_JBAUSA010000696.1:0-3015 GCF_049581465.1 Caballeronia sp.
GGCGAAACCTGCGACGAGATCATGAAGATCCCGATGGCAGGAAGTGTCGAAAGCCTGAATGTGTCGGTGGCGAGCGGGATCTGCCTGTTCGAAGCCGTTCGCCAGCGCTCGGTGAAGAAGTAAGCTCAGGTGATGCGCGTCGGGGTCGCGTTTGCAGCGCTGGTTTGCGTGTTGATCAGCGCCTGTTCGTCCACTGAGATCAACCGCGGCGCGTATATCGCCGACACGAGCATTCACTCGAAGCGAGTCGACTCGCGCGTGCGCTTTCTCGTCATGCATTACACGCAAGGGGACGAGGCGCGCTCGCTCGCGGTCCTGACGGGCGACGACGTCAGCGTCCACTACGTTGTGCCTGAGTCGCCGCGCATCGAGAATGGCGAGCCGGTGGTGTACCAACTGGTGCCCGAATCCGAGCGCGCGTGGCACGCGGGTGTGAGCGAGTGGCAAGGCACGACAGAATTGAATGCGGCGTCAATAGGCATTGAAAACGTCAATGTCGGACCCATCGATACCCCGCAAGGCCGCACTTGGCAGCCGTACCCCCCGGCTCAGGTCGACGCAATCGTGAAGCTCGCAAAAGACATCGTCACGCGCTACAACATCCCGCCGATCCGCGTGGTCGCTCACAGCGATATCGCGCCGCAACGCAAGACCGATCCCGGTCCCGCGTTCCCCTGGAAGACGCTCTACGATGCCGGCATCGGCGCGTGGCCAGACACGCCAGCGGTCGCGCTTCATCTCGCCGGACGCGATCCCAAAGCGCCGGCGGACGTCGCGGCGCTGGAGGAGAAATTGCAGCGCTACGGCTATGAAACCGCCACCGACGGTGTGTTCGACGACCGGGCGCGTCGCGTGATTGCTGCGTTCCAGATGCATTTTCGTCCCAGCGACTACGCCGGTAACGCCGATGCCGAAACGGACGCGATCGCCGCCGCGTTACTCGATAAATACTTTCCCTGAGACATTGCCGAATTCAACTCGGCTCACGTTTTGCCGCTGCGTTCGGGATACATGATTTGCGCCGCGCTCAGCAATCTTGGATTTGTCGTTCACCCTTGAGCACGGCGCGGACACGCTTTAATCCATGCGCCCGTGTCGTGCTCGGCTAGAATCGAAGTTTCTCCTCGTGCCTCTCGCCACCATGACCCAAGACGAACTGAAGCAACTGGTCGCTGCCGAAGCGGCCGCGTACGTCAACGCCCACGTGCCGGAGGGATCGGTGATTGGGGTCGGAACCGGCACGACGGCAAACTGTTTCATCGACGCCATCGCGAGTGTGAAGTCGCGTTATCGCGGGGCGGTGTCGAGTTCGGTCGCTAGCAGCGCGCGGCTCCAGGCGCACGGTTTCAAGGTGCTGGAGTTGAACGAGATCGAGTCGCTGCCGGTGTACGTGGACGGCGCCGACGAAATCGATCCGCACGGCGCGATGATCAAGGGCGGCGGCGGGGCGCTTACGCGCGAGAAAATCGTGGCGTCGGTGGCGGATGTATTTCTTTGCATCGCCGATGAGAGCAAGCGGGTGGGCGTGTTGGGCACGTTTCCGTTGCCCGTCGAAGTAATACCTATGGCACGCACCGCGATCGGGCGGCGCATCGCGGCGCTGGGCGCCGTGCCTGTGCTGCGCGTGCAGCAGGACGGCTTGCCGTTCGTCACCGACAACGGCAACGAGATCATCGACGTAAAGGGGCTGAAGATTGCCGATCCGCTCGCGCTTGAGGTCGAACTGAATGCCTGGCCGGGCGTGGTGACCGTGGGCCTGTTCGCGGCACGTGGCGCAAACCTGTGCCTGCTAGGCACGTCGAGCGGCGTCGAGACGATTACCTACGCGCGTTGATTGGAACGCTTATCGGCGTTAATTGACGGCTACTGGCGGGGCACATTGCGTTCGCCGCCGAGTCGATCAATACGCTGCAATGCGTGCGCTGCCTGCGCTCCCGGTCAAAGCGCTTCAATATCCCGGGCGGCGCGGGCGATGATGTCCTTGATCTGCGCGACACGGTTGGCATCGAGATCGCCGGCGCGAACCCGTGCGATGACGACGCCTTTCAACGCATGAAAAGCCTCACGCAGCTCGGGCGAGCGTCGTCCGGCATGCGAGTGTGAGTGACCTTCATCGGCTTCGCCTTCGTCCGCCATCCCACGCGGCGTTATCCCGCCTGACAAGCGCGCATTGATGGCATCGATAAACGGCTTGTTTTCGGCCAAATGCGCACGACCCTCGATGGTCACCGTGTAGCGCTTCTTGTTGCCCGTCGACTCTTCCATGGTCACGAAGCCCTGGTCTTCGAGCAGTGAAAGCGTGGGATAGACCACACCGGGGCTCGGGCTATACATGCCGCCGCAACGTGCTTCGAGCGCCTTGATGACGTCATAGCCGTGACGCGGACTTTCACCGACAAGATCGAGAATCACCAGTCGCAAGTGTCCTGACTCGAACATGCGGCGGCGTGGACCGCGTCCTCCCCGGCCTTCGTGCTCGCCGGTACCTTCGCTAGATTCAAGCAGCCCGCGGTGTCGATGTCGTCCAAACATGGCAAATTCCTCAACGTTTCTTTTCACCAAGATATGTCTTTGTTGAGATATATCTTAATGTGAAAACGAGGCGTCGGGCGGAAAATAAGCGGGTCGTTAGAGAAAAACCCCTAAAAACATAAATTTGGTTGTCCGCAATCAGTCGGTTAGCGTTAGAAAGTATGACGGGCTGCGGATCGTGTGCGCAATGTCGTCAGGCGCGTCGTCAGAAGCTTTAAACACAAGGAATCCCGCCATGCAAATCAATCTTCGCAAGACGCTCGATGCGTCGTATGTGCGGCTCAAGCACATGGAGCGCTCACCGACGGCATTCGCAGGCAACTATGCGTTGTGTCTTGGCGTGATCATGGGCGGGCAGACGTGCAAGGGAATGTCGATGAAAGAAGCTGAGAGCGAGAGAGCGTATCTGGCGATGTTGGCTGCGCTGTTTGAAATTCAATTAGGGCTGGGGCGCGACGTTACACGGCGCTGAGGGGTTGGGGG
>NZ_JBAUSA010000697.1:0-4842 GCF_049581465.1 Caballeronia sp.
TGAGATTGGCCTGCTCCGTAAGCCGCTCGTGATGAAGCGCAATGCGATCGGTCCAGGCATTCCCGCAAAGCGAAGTGCCCACAGCCCCACAAAACACCCGGACAAAGTTTGATAATCCAGCGGCCGCAGGAATCTTAGACGGTGGCAAACCCGTCAAAATGATAGAAGTCAAAGGCACGAAAAACAGCGCCATCGGAATACCCTGCAGCAGCGTGGGGAGAACCAAATGCCAGGTATCGATTTCAATAACATATCTCGATCGCATATAAAACACGATCGCGAACCCTATAAACGCAAGCGTCGCGACAACCCGGGCATCCGTACGAGGTAATACCTTGCCCATTATGGGCGCAAGAATAACCGCGAATATCCCGAGCGGCGCGGTCACGAGCCCTGCATCGACGGAACGATAATTCAGGTATTGCTGCATCCATTGCGGCAGCAAAACGAGATTGCCGAAGAAAACCCCATAAGCCACCGAAATCGCCACGGTCCCGCCAAAGAAATTTCGCCCGGCAAAAAGCCGCAGATCGATGACCGGATTCTCATCGGTCAATTCCCACGCGACAAAAAGTGCGAATGCGACTAACGCGATAATTCCAAGCCAGACAATGAGCGAAGAGGAGAACCAGTCGAGATCCCGGCCCTTATCAAGCATGATCTGCAGCGAAGCAACCCACGCGATCAGCAAAGCGAGTCCGATCGTATCGATAGGCACTTTGCGCGCCACCGATTCCCGCGATTTGTAGATAATCCACGTGACGGCGGCCGCAAAAATCCCGACAGGAATGTTGATGTAGAAGATCCACGACCAGCTATAGCGATCGGTGATCCAGCCGCCTAACGCCGGTCCCGCGATTGGCC
Source organism: Caballeronia sp. (assembly GCF_049581465.1). Lineage (GTDB taxonomy): Bacteria > Pseudomonadota > Gammaproteobacteria > Burkholderiales > Burkholderiaceae > Caballeronia. Next base: position 865 of record NZ_JBAUSA010000697.1, read on the forward strand.
CGACCGTCGCGGTCATCGCCCATAAGGCGAGCGCCATGGAGGCTTTCTCCTTCGGGTAAGATCCAAGCAAAATAGCCTGCGACAGCGGAATCAGCGGTCCGGCAACCGCCCCTTGCAATACCCGCGCGGTGAGCAGCACCGGCAAGGTCGGCGCAAGCCCGCACATCCACGACGACACCACGAACAGCAAAATCGCGCCGACAAACAACTTGATCTGCCCGACGCGTTGAGTGAGCCAGCCGGTCAGGGGAATCGACACCGCGTTGGCCGCCGCGAACACAGTGATGACCCAGGTGCCTTCATCGACGGATACGCCGAGATTGCCAGAGATAGTCGGAATGGCGACGTTCGCGATCGAGGAATCGAGCACGTTCATGAACGTGGCAAGTGCCACGACGATGGTCGCGAGAACCAGTTGTCCGCCTTTGAGGGGCGGCGGGGGGGCGGCTTGAACAGGAGGCGGAGTGCTCATTGGAAAGTCCTGAGTGGGCCAGCAGTCAACGCCGCCAGTTTGCCAGCGTTCAACAATCGTCGCTGAAGCACATTCGGACTTTCCAGTTCGGCTTACTTGGCCGAGACGTCGATATCCCCGAGATACTTCTTCGCATATCTAGCGATCGTGCCGTCTGACTTGAGCTTGGCAATGGCCTTGTCCAGGCGTTGCTTCAACGCGTCGTCGCCCTTGCGGATGCCGAACGCAATGCCGCTACCGAGAATCTTGTCGTCGCTGACAGCACCGCCGACGAAACTATAACCCGCGCCATCCGGCTTCGACAGGAAGCCTGATTGTCCGGCGGCCGAGAGCACGAGCGTACCGTCGAGACGGCCAGCCTTCAAGTCGGTATAAGCCTGGTTCTGATCCTGATAGGACACGACGTTCACGCCCGCATCGGCCCAATGCGCCTTGGCAAAGCCTTCCTGGATCGACCCCTGCAATACGCCGATGCTCTTGCCCTTGAGCGACTCCGGCGTCGGCAACAAACTGCTGCCCGTCTTCGCGATCAACTGGGTCGGCACGCGATACACGACGGTGGTGAAATCGATGGCCTGGCGGCGCTTGTCGGTGGCGTTCATCGCCGAATTGATCGCGTCGAACTTGCGGCCCTGCAGCGCCGGGATCAGTCCGTCGAAGGACGTTTCCACCCATTCGCATTTCATTTTCGCTTCGACGCAGACAGCGTTGCCAACGTCGATATCCAGGCCCTGCAACTCACCGGACGCCGTCTTCGACTCGAACGGCGGATATTGCGCTTCCACGCCGTAGCGCAGCGTATCCGCCGCAAACGCGGCGCTCGCGCAGAAGGTGGCGATCAGCAAAACAGCGGCGTTGAGCGTCTGGGTCGAACTCTTCATGGAACGTTTCTCCGATAAGGATGCAACAGGTTTGTCGATGGATTACTGGACCGAGCAAAGGCGGCGCGCGCCTTCGCGCAGCGTGTCGTCGTCCTTGGCGAAGCTCAGGCGGATGATGCGGTTGTCGGTGCCGTCACTGTAGAACGCCGACAACGGAATGGTGGCCACCCGCGATTCGCGGATCAGCCGCAGCACGAAATCGCTGTCGGATTCGTCAGAGAACGCGCCGAAACGAGCCAGCATGAAGAAACTGCCCGCGCTTGGCAACAATTCAAAACGCGATCCCGCAAGCGCCTGCGCGAGCAGGTCGCGCTTCTGCTGATAGAACGCGCCGAGCCCGAGGTAGCTCGATTCGTTTGCGAGGGCTTCGGCGAACGCGATCTGCATGGGGGTATCGGCGGAAAAGGTCATGAACTGATGGACCTTGCGGATCTCGTTGGTCAGTTCCTGCGGCGCAAGGACGAAGCCGACGCGCCAGCCGGTCACGTGATACGACTTGCCGAACGACGACACGATCACGCTGCGCTCGGCTAATGCCGGATGCCTTGCCACGCTGTGATGCAAGGCTCCGTCGAAGATTACGTGCTCATACACTTCGTCCGACAACACGATGATCTTCGAGTCGCGGGTGAGCGCCGTGAGACGTTCCACGTCATGCAGCGTGAACGCGCTGCCTGACGGATTGTGCGGCGAGTTGATCAGGATCATGCGCGTACGGGGCGTGATGGCTGCGGCAACCTCGTCCCAGTCGATATGGAAGTCCACCGGCGAAAGCTTGATTGGCACGGGTGTCGCGCCCTGTAACTGGACGATCGGGCCGTAACTATCGAAGGAAGGTTCGAAGTAGATGACTTCGTCGCCGGGATGGACGAGTGCGCTGATCGACGCGTACAAGCCTTCACTCGCACTGGCTACCACCGTGATTTCGCTGCCCGGATCATATTTGGCGCCGTACAGTTTCTCGGTTTTCAGTGCGAGCGCATCGCGTAGCGCGGGGACGCCGCTCATCGATGAATACTGGTTATGCCCCGCGCGCATGGCTCGCGCCGCGCTATCGATGAGGTTCGGGTCGCACGCGAAATTCGGTGCACCTTGCGAGAGGTTCAGCGCGTGGTGTTCCTCGGCCAATTGACCGATGACAGTAAAAATGGTGGTTCCGACGTTGGGCAGCTTCGACCGGGGAGTCCAGGCGCTTTTCACGATGTTTCTCTCCATAAGACGTTTTCGAAGCTATTCCACCCCAGCATTAATGTGCGGACAATCGAAACTTTGTCATACTTGCCATGAACCCCGCTCATGGCTCAGCGACTTCCAATTGATTCCTTGTTTGAACCCTTATTAAAGTCCGATGATGAAACCGCTGCCTTCCTTGGACCTGCTCAAGACGTTTGTGGTGGTGGCGCAGAGATTGAACTTCACGCGCGCCGCCGACGCGCTCAACGTCACGCAGGGCGCTGTCAGCCGTCAGATTGCCGGACTGGAGGCGCATCTTGGCTACGCACTGTTCGTGCGGCAGCCGCGTGGTCTTGCGCTCACGCCTAACGGTGCGCTGCTGCTTGCCCCGCTGCAACTGGCGTTGGCGCAGATCACGGAAGCTTTGGAGCGCAGCGGCGCGCAATCGGGCACGTTACGCGTGAAGTGTCCCACGTGCGTGATGCGGTGGATCTTGCCGCGCGTGATCCGCTTGCAGAATGAGCGGCCGGAGTTGGTGATTGAAGTGACGGCGGCGGTGTCGCATGGGGTGGAGTTCAATGCCGAGCAATTCGATGCCGCCATCGTGTTTGGAGAGGCTCCTGTGAAGGGTGTGAGTTCGCATCATCTTTTCGACGAAGTGATGACGCCGGTTTGCGCGCCCGGGTTCCTGACGGATTGGGGAAGTCGCGTGCCCACGCCTGATGATCTTGCCGATACCACCCTGTTGCATCCCACGCGTGATCGGCGGGACTGGTTGCGGTGGCTTCAGGCGTATGGATACCGTGGATTGCCGTCGGCGAAAGCGCAGCACTTCGACACGCTTGACCTGGCGATTTCATCGGCGATGCAGGGATTGGGCGTGACGATTGGGGATTTATCGCTGATTGAAGAGGATTTGCGAGCGCAGCGACTAGTCACGCCGTTTTCGCTCTGTGTGCCGAGCGGGGCTGCTTATTACTTGATTTATCCGGAGCGGCCGGAAGCTTCGAGGGCGCTACGCGAGTTTGCGCAATGGCTGGAGGGGGAGGCTGCGCAGACACGGGGAAGTTTGGAGAAGTATTTGAAGGCCGCTTGAAAGGGCGCTCGGCTGGGGGAGGGGAGGTTTTGGGCGGTGCTGCTTGCCGCGAGTGTGGGGCTAGGGTGGAAGGGGTGCTGCTCGCGGAGAGTGTGGCGCTAGGGTGGCGGGGGTGCTGGTCGCGGTGAGTGTGGGGCTAGGGTGGAGGGGGTGCTGCGCGCGGCGAGTGTGGGGCTAACATTGAGTCCTTCTGCTCGCGTGGTCGTTCTGCATAAGTAGTATTTTCTTACTTATTACTGTTAGCCCCTATCCGGGGCGGGACTTCATTTCTTTTCAAACGCGAAAAGAAACGAAGCAAAGAAACGCGTTCAAACCGCGAATACCTAAGTGTCGTCGTCGGACATTTTAGGTCTTTG
>NZ_JBAUSA010000698.1:0-4568 GCF_049581465.1 Caballeronia sp.
CTTTCCTGAAATCATCCCGCATCGTCTTCGGCCCTCACTCATCTCTCGGAACTTCGCTGATTGTGCGAAGTCTTGTGCATGGTCGTACTAAACGTTTCTTAGCCGAGCACCATAGCCGATGACGAAATCTTTGCGAATGGGAAAACTGAGTCGCGAAAGAAAAAAACCTTGATTTTGTCCAATTCGGATTTGTCCTATTCTCGGTCGGTTTTGGGCGCGCTACCGTCTTCGCGAAATTGATGCGCTAGGGCACGTCCGATAGGTCAAGGCGGTGTGCGAACTGGATCGATGCGTAGGCATTCTTATAGCGTTACTCTTTTCGAGTCCCCAAGGAAGCAAGCATGAAAAAGATGGCAGTGAAAGGCAATGCAACAACAACCGGAGGTGAGATCCTCGACGGCGATGAAACCGCGCTCGACAACGGCCGGCCTATTGCACGTCACATGGATCTCGCGTCATGCCCTCGATGCGGGAAGAACGGGCCGATCTTCGGCACGGCGGAAACTTTCGGCTTAGGCCGCACGCGCGGCGTACTGGATAACGACGTTGTGATGTGCGACTGTCCCGAGGGCACGAATCGTGTGATTGCTGAATCTACAATCAACTACTTTGCATGAAATCCCTTCAGGACGCGGCGGACCGCGACAGGAGAGTAAGGGAAGGTACGAAGCCAGCGCGGGCGACCGAAACGAGATATCGCAATCCGCAAACGGGCGCGAGGTGGAACGCCAGAGGAAAACGGTTGCGTGGCAGGGCTTGGGGGTTATTTCAAAGCGAGGCGTCCGCGGACACGGGCGCGAGGTTCACGCATGAAACCGAACGTTAGGAGGCTCAGAGCCCCCGAATACAACGCCTCGTCTCCAACCGTTTCGCAGGAGACCCGCTGGCGTGTATGGGATGCCATTGCCACCATGCCACGCCGCGGATCGGTTGTTTCGGTTGACTATGAAACCCGGATGTTCGAAGCCGTCGGTGACGTTGCCCGCGCGTGGAGCGGCGAGTGTTTGTCTACAGCATTTGTCGGGCACTACTCACCGCTGATATTCGTCTGTGTGCAGGGACACCGCTTTGAGTTGTTACCGCGGTTCGTTCGGCAAGGCGTCTGGTGTCCCGAGTGTGCGCATCGGCGATACCTCGATGAGCAGATCGACGAGATGCGCACCGTCGCCGCCCAATACGGGGGACTTTGTTTATCCCCAGAGTATTTGGGTACGGACGTCCCACTTCTTTGGCAATGTGCTCACGGGAAGGAGTGGCGAGCACTTGGACGGGAGGTAAGGCGAGGCCAGTGGTGCTCATGTCGACAACTTTAAGAATGAAAGCCAAGGGCTACCGCCGCCCCCTACCCATTCTGCACATTGCTTCTATACCGACCCGCCGCCGCAAATGCTTTACCAATGAGCATGAGGTGAAAGTAGAGCCGCGTACTGAGTCCATACTTGTAAGCATGGAGATTGGCGAGCGCGATGTTGAGCCCGCGCATGGGTTCATGATTGCGCGCATACACCGACACGACAATCGGAACCAGCCGCCTAAGTGCTAACCGGCGTGCGGGTTCAAGACTGCTGTCGAGCGATAGCGACTTGAGGAACGTGTACGCGGACACCGACGCTGCGTTAACCGAACGAGCGGTGGTGTTCGAAATCGATACCTCGGTCTTGCGGTAATACGACACGTACTTCTTGACGTAGAAGACCTTCTTGGCGGCGAGGCACATTTGTGAACCGAACACAAAATCGCAGCACATGCCGTACTGTTTCCTGTAGCCGATTTTCTTGACCAGGCTTGCGTTTGCGAGCCAGCCATTGTTGGGCATCATTTGAATGAGGCCCGTGCGTCCGGGTTTGACCTGAAGACCGGCCGCTGCTTCTGTGCGATAAAAGTCTGAATTGAGCTTCCCGCTTGCTTCCATATCGACATGACCGGCGGCATTCATCTCGTACTGGTCGCCGAATGCGATATCCAGATCGGGATGCGCGTCCCAGGCTGAAAGCAGTTGTTCGATGGCGTCGATTTTGAGGGCGTCGTCGTCGTGGATGAGAAGGATTTTATCTCCGGTGGCGCGATTGAAGAGGCTTGCGACGTTATCGGCCTGTCCGAGCGGCGGCTCGTTTTTGGTGTAGACGACGCGCGACTCATTAAGCAGCGTTGAGCCGACAAGCGCCTGGGTTCGTGAATCGCCGGAATCGTCGCCGATCAGAATCTCAATGTCTGAATGCGTTTGAGCGAGACAAGACGCAAGGCATTCCATGAGCAGCTCGGGGCGGTTGCATGTGGGGAGACAGATAGAGATTTTCATGTTCTCGCGAGCCGATAAAGGTTGACCGGGGGACAGTGGACGACGAAACGTTCAGGAGAAAAGGCGTCGCACAAACGGATGCCGCGACAGCGGCACAAGGCATGAAGTTTTATACGGTTCGCCCAATATTTGGTCAACGCGATTAAATCGGCGGGTTCAATTTCCGATTTATTTTTAATTTTTTACTTAAGAAAGAAAATAAAAAGCGAGTGCCAGCTGGACCTTCCGCAGGCAGGAACACACGGAGCACGCAGCACGACGCGAGCGACGCCAGCGAGACCCGAAGCGCCCAGCGATATAATCCGGGACCCAAACAGGAGACCCGCGCAATGCAACTTTATGGCCGCCGCAGTTCGATCAACGTTCAAAAAGTAGTGTGGTGCCTAAGCGAGTTAGGCCTCTCTGAAGGCCACGATTATCAGCGTATAGACGCAGGCTTGCATTTCGACGTAGTCGATACCCCGGAGTACCGCAAACTCAACCCTAACGGCCTGGTGCCGACCCTGGTGGATGGCGACTTCGTGTTGTGGGAGTCGAACGCCATCGTTCGTTACCTCGCCGCAACGCTTGGGGCAAACACGCTCCTGCCAACCGATGCGAGACATCGCGCGGACGTAGAGCGCTGGATGGACTGGCAATCAATCACCTTTTGGGCGACATTGCGCGTTGCGTTCCTGGGCCTGACCCGCACGCCGGAACCCGAGCGCAATATAGACGCGATCAGAAAGGCGTATGCGGATGCGACTCACCATCTATCAATCCTCGATGCACAACTCATGCTGCATCCGTTCGTGACGCAGACGGGTTTCACGGTGGCGGATATGGTAATTGGGCTGTCGGTGCATCGATGGCTTGGGCTGGCGGAGCAATACCCGGACGTACTGGGGAAGCGGCTTCAATTGCCCGCGGTTCAAGCGTGGTACGAAAAGCTCGCCGCGCGTCCTGCATTTCAAAGCACGATTGCCTGAGCGAGTCTGCTGCGCGGTCTCGGCCGCTATTCGGTCTCGAGGTTATAGCCGCTGAAGCCCATCAGCGCCGACAGCCTCGCGGCCATTTCACCGACCATGCGGCACACATCGCCAAACTCCGGATTGATTTTCTGGTCGATGCGTTCGAGGTAGGGCACGTTGACCGCCGCGATGGCGTCGCCGGTATTGCCGATCACAGGGAACGCAACGTTGGTCACGCCGCGCATCTGCCGGCTTGGCACGAACTCGTGACCGTTCGCGCGTACGTCGTCGAGTAGCGCGCTCAACTGCTCATGCCCGATCTCGATTTCACCCTCCACGCGCGTATGTGCGGCGAGCATGCGCGCGCGTTCGGCCGGATCGCGAAAGGCCAGGAGCACGTGGCCCGATGAAGTATCCGTGAGCCCCATCACCGCGCCGACCTTCATCCCGAATGACCAGCGCTCCGGGCTATCCACCTGCGCAATCACTGCCACACGCCCGCTGTGATAAATCGACAGGTGACATGATTGGCGCGTCAGGTTCGCGAGATCGCGCAACAGCGGAAGCGCGACCGCCGTGAGCGAGCGGATAGGCTGCTGCCGATGCGCCATTTCGAATAGCTTCAGCGTCAGCGTATAGCGGTCGTTATGGTCTCCCTGCACATAGCCGCGACGCTCCAGCGTCACGACCATGCGAAAGATCTCGCTCACCGTTCGGCCCAGTTTCACCGATAGCTCGTTGAGCGTGTAGCCGTCGGCGGTATCGACGAGAACATCCAGGATATCCAGCCCCTTCTCCAGCGCTGGCGCGGTGTATCTCGGACTGCGGGCGGATTCGCCTTCGACGCTTTTGGCACGCGGGCGAGCAGGGGTTTTGACGACTGTCTTCATAGCGATATGGGGTTTGAACGCGGGCATCGTACCCCATCGACTCCACGTGATGCGGTCACAGCGTCTCGTCCCGCTTGGCGATTCGCGCGGGAAGGCCGAACAGGATCAGCAGGGCTGCGAGGATCATGACAGCCGCGATCGCGTACAGTCCGCCCGAGGTCACGCCCGTGACATCCACCATCTTGCCGACCAGATACGGGCTGATGATGCCGCCCAGATTGCCGATCGAATTGATCAACGCGATACCGCCCGCCGCCGCCGTGCCGCTCAGGAAGGCGGGCGGCAAGGTCCAGAACACCGGCAGGCAGCCAATGGCGCCGACGGCCGCGATCACGAGCGATATCATGGCGAAGGTGGTGTCATGGGCGAACAGCGCGCTCAGGATATAGCCGATACCGCCCACGCCGACCGCGAGTCCCAGATGCCAGC